>JAJDAH010000476.1 GCA_029261965.1 Polyangiaceae bacterium | reverse complement strand
ATACATCGGTACTGCGTCGGACTTCGACTTGATGTTGAGGCCGGTCGGGTTGTTCTGACCGGCGACGTGGAGCGCCCAAATGTGCAGGATTACCAGCCCGAAGATCACGAACGGTAGGAGATAGTGAAGTGAGAAGAAGCGGTTGAGAGTGGTGCCGGATACAGCATACCCGCCCCAGAGCCACTCGACGATCGCAGTGCCCAACCCAGGGATCACTGCATCAAGCGATGAGAACAGGTTGGTGATTACGGTGACGCCCCAGAAGCTCATCTGACCCCAGGGAAGCGCGTAACCCATAAAGGCAGTGGCCATCATCGCCAGGAAGATGAATACACCCAGGATCCAGAGTATTTCACGAGGGGCACGGTAGGAACCGTAATAGAGTCCGCGGAAGATGTGGATATAGACGGCGACAAAGAACATCGAGGCGCCAACCGCATGCATGGGCTGGATCAGCCAACCGTAGTTTACGTCGCGACGGATGTGATCGACCGAGTTGAATGCTTCAGCGGCCGTTGGCACGTAGTGCATCGCCAGCACGATGCCCGTCACGAGTTGCGCAACAAGGCAAAACGTTAGAATTCCGCCGAACGTCCAGAGGTAGTTGAGATTGCGCGGCGTAGGAAAATCAACGAACTGGTCGTGCATCATGCGCGGAAGCGGGAGGCGTTCGTCCCACCACTTTGCCGTCGCCGACTTCGGCTCATAAGTTGAAGCGTGATTAGACATGGTGCGCTTTTCTTTCCTCAGCCGATGCGGATCTTGGTGTCCGAAAGGAAGGTATAGGGCGGGATTTCAAGGTTGCGGGGCGCGGGGCCTTTGCGGATGCGTCCGGCCGTATCGTAGTGCGAGCCGTGGCAAGGGCAGAACCAGCCACCGTATTCGCCCTTGGCGTCGGCCAAGGTCTGACCCTTCGGAATGCAGCCGAGGTGGGTGCAAATACCGACCATGACGAGCCACTTCTCATGGCCTTCGAGCGTGCGGTTCGCGTCGGTGGCGGGGGTTCCGGGATGGTTGTCATTACGCGAAACCGGATCAGGAAGATCGTCCAATGCCACTTTCTTTGCGGCTTCGATTTCTTCGACCGTGCGGTGGCGGATGAAAACCGGTTTACCGCGCCACATGACGGTGATGGCCTGGCCCTCTTGAACCGGGGAGAGATCAAATTCCGCCGAGGCTAGCGCCTGTGCTCCGGCATCCGGGTTCATCTGATGGACGAATGGCCAGATCAGGGATGCCGCGCCAACGGCTGAGAAGGCTGAGGCGGCAACGACCAGAATATCGCGGCGGTTAGGATCTTCTACGTCTGCGGTCATAGAGCGACCTCCTTCGAGCGAGCCTTCATCATATCCAATAGCGCTGCTCATCATGTTCTCCTCGATCTGGAGACATGGTCGGCACCCGGCCTACGCGAAATATTCCCAATGCTGTCGAATTAATTCGTTACGAAGTGGGAGCGCGGGTGGGGCTGGCAGGTTGCGGCGCTGGTTGCTTCTGGTTTGCCATCGTTTGCCCGCGCCCTCAAGCCCGCCTATTGGTTCGGTCACAGGGCAATTTGGCGCACAACGAATTGCCAAGCTGGAAAACTCAAAAGGTTGTTCTGCATCAATGCGGCTTTGCCTGTTCCAACCTGACATCGCTCAAAACACAGGTACGCTGTTGCGACTCGGCGCATGCTTGGGGATCGCAGTCGATATTATTGGACCGGCGGGGTTCGATTTCAGTGACCGTGCTTTGAAACGTGCCGGTCTCGATTACCTCAGCAAGGTCGAGTTGCACCGGCACTCAAGTTTTGCGGCGTTTGAATCATGGCGGCGGGAGAGGGGTGCGCGACTCATCCTGGCGACGACCATGGCTCAACAGGTCTATACGCAAATTGCCTTCAGGCGCGGCGACATCATCATGGTGGGCCGCGAAAGTTCTGGGGTTCCAGTCGAGGTGGGTGCGGTTGCAGACTTATCAGTCAAGATTCCCATGCAGGAGGGAATGCGCTCACTCAACGTGGCCTTAGCCGCAGCGATGATACTGGGCGAGGGATTACGGCAGATAACCAAACCTATCTGACTTCAGCGTTCCGCTGGGTAAGCGTTCCATGCGGTTTGCTGTTTGTATTATTCCGCAGATTGGCATCATAAATTTGTTGTCCGGAGGATAAGTTCTATTGTGCATTATTTAATTGTGGCGTTTTTAATTGTGCGCTATTTAATTGTGGCGCTGACGTGGTTGGGCGCGCACCGTAAAAATGCTGCCGGGACCCTGTTCGGGTGAGCAATTGCTTATGTGTTTGCAGCAGTCTGCTTTCGGGGCCTGGATCATCATCGACAAAAATACAGTTCTGGCTCGCACTTCATGCGGTTCAAAGGCGGTCTATGAGGAGAAAATAGATCGTGAAAAACATTGTTTATGCAGCTATCGGCATACTAGCGTTGAGCATACTCGCAGTCGTTCCATCGAATGCCGAAGACAAGTCCCTTTACGAGCGCATCGGTGGTTACAAAGGAGTTGCTGCGGCTGTCGACGACTTGGTGGAACGTCTATACGTCAACAAGTCCCTCAACCAGAACGAAGCCATCGATCTAGTGCACAAACAAAAAGAAAAGGCTGCCTTCAAGCTGATTCTGGCGACCTGGGTGATGGAGAATACCGGCGGGCCGAAGATCTACTTCGGTAGAGATATGGCAACCGGACATGCACATTTGAGCATTTCGCACCGCGAGTTTGATATTGTCTTGAATGAATGTTTGACGACATTCTACCAACTCGGAGTGGGTCAAAAAGAGATTGATGAACTGATGGCTGGGCTCGAAGCTCAGCGGGAGATGGTGGTCTCTGCCAAGAGCAACTGATTGTCGAGTTAGACGAGATTTGCGGTAATCTTCACGAATTCCGATTTGTCCCGGAGCACATGCTCCGAGACTTAATTGTTCTTGAGCAGTCAGTGCTGCAGCTGCTTAACTTATTCTGCTGCCTCTTGGGCAAGGAAGCCGCCGGATTGCCGAGCCCAGAGATCAGCGTAAAGCCC
>JAJDAH010000475.1 GCA_029261965.1 Polyangiaceae bacterium | reverse complement strand
CCGCCGGTCCCCGGTGCGCCGCCCGTTGCGGGTGCTCCGCCGGTCCCCGGTGCGCCGCCCGTTGCGGGTGCTCCGCCGGTCCCCGGTGCGCCGCCCGTTGCGGGTGCTCCGCCGGTCCCCGGTGCGCCGCCCGTGGACGGCCCGCCACCTGTTCCCGGTTGCCCACTTGAGCCGCCGGTTGCAGGTGAGCCGCCGGTTGCGGGTGAGCCGCCGGTTGCAGGCGAGCCGCCGGTTGCCACCGCGGCGCCCGTGCCGCCCGACGAAGTCGTCCCTGCGGATCCACCGACGGCGCCTCCCTCGGTGCCCGAGTCGGCCTCTCCGAAAAGTCCGCCGCTTCCTACGCCGCCACAGCCGCCAACGCCGACGGTGAGCGCGACTCCGAATCCAATTGCCGTGGCCCGCGCCGCGCGAATTTTCATGAACCCCACCGTTCTCCCAAGCTCGAGTGCGCGCACAGATGCCGCGTTTGCGCTGGCTCGTCAAGGCGAGCGCCAATTTTCCCCTACGGCGCCTGCGAGTACGCGTACCTCGGACGGTGCGTTAGACTGCCCTAGCGCTGATGTCCCGCGACCGCGAAATGAACACGCTCACGCATCACCGAAGCCCGGTGTTGGTGATGGTCGGTTTTCCCGCTGAGACGACTCAGATCGTGACCAGCGTGGCGCGTCAGGCGACCCCCTGTCAGGTCGTCTCGTGTGGACTCGACGATTTGGCCACGCAAGTGTCGAAGCACCGGCCATTCGCCCTGATGATCCTCACGAGTGTCTTCGAATTCGACCCGGACGAATTTCGAGCGTTGGCGCGCGATGTGAAAGCTCGAATCATCCGTATGCCGAGCGAAAAGACGAGCGAAGAGTGGCTGAAAGAGCACTTCGTGCCTGCGTTGACCGAAGCCTTCGTTTCGCACGACGATTGAACGCCCCCGGGGCTCTCGCGGGGCAATTCAGCCAGCTCGAGGCCCTGGTGGCCGCGTGCCCGCCCGGGCATAATCCGCCGACGCGGACTCAGGAGTTCGGGCTCGAAGAAGGAGGGCGTGTCAATGCAAAGCCAACGGTTGGACTTCGTCGCGATCCTAGCGCTCGTGGGTGCTCTCTTCGCCTGCAAGAGCCTGCTCGACGACGACAGCTGTTCGAGCGACGCTGATTGCAAGAACGGATTCACGTGTCAGGGCAGCACGTGCGTGGCCGGTGCTCTGCCTGCGCCCGTCGCGACCGCAGCGGCCGCGCCGGCCGCGGCTGGCGGGGGCACGTGTGCGAAGGCGGTGGCTTGCTGCAATGTCGTCAACGCGAAGAACCCCGCTTCGGCGGGCGCGGCGTGCGAGCAGTTCGCCGCGATGCCCGAGTCGGCTTGCGCTTCTGCCTTGAACGGCTTCGACCAAGCCGCACGCGCGCTCGGCACGAGTTGCGAGGGTGGTGGCACGGTCGTGCCAAAAACCGGTGGCACGCCGGCCCCAGTGGCAGCCGCGGACGACACCTCGGCAGGAGCTGGTGCGGACGACGACGGTCCGGTCCCGCTGGTTCCCACGACTAAGTCGAACCCACCGACGATCGCCGAGTGGAAAGCGGGGCGAGAGGTGAACACTCAGGGGCCAAATTCACATCCCGACGACTGCACGATGAAAGTCGTTCGCGAGTGGCTCAAAGTTGATTGCTTCGGCGACGTCTTGGGCTACGAAAACATGGAGAAATTCGGCCGCAAGAACGTCGACTATTTCGAGCACTTCAAACAAGGCAAACTCGGCTCGTTCGTGCTTCGACTGAAGAAGGGTCAAACTCAGAAGGTGCGCATCTGCCGCATCAAGAACCGAGCGTCGTTGTTCGTGAACTGGCCGGGCGCCAAGGATCGACCAATCCACATCGCTCTGGGTAAAGGGCCGGCCTGCGAGAATCCGACGATGTGAAGGAGGCAATGCGAATGAAATCCGCGACCTTTTCTCGGGCGATGCTGGGTTTGCTTGCGGTGGGTGGGCTCGCGTTGGCTCCGAGCTGCGGGAGCTCCTCCGGCGGCAACACGGATCAAACCGATGACGGCGGCACGGCGGGTTCGAGCGGTGCCGGCACTGCGGGTTTTCCCGGCTCCGGTGGGACTGCCGGTGGTGGCGGTGGAACTGGTGGAAGCGGTGGCGGAACGGGAGGAACCGGAGCTCCCGATGTGATTTGCGGCGGGATGGTCTGTGCGCCGCTCGACCTCAGTGGGATCGCGCAGGGGCTGCCGATCCCGTCGCTACCGGCCTGTTGCAAGAGCGATGACACCTGCGGCACCGATGCCAGCTTGCTGTCCGCGGTCGGCATCACGCTTCCCGAGCCTTGCGTCGACGTGGGCGACATCATCGGTGCGCTCACCGGGGGTGATGGCGGCTTGCCCCAAGATGCAGGGCCTTTTCAGCTCGATCCGAACTGCGAAGATCTCCCGTTGTCGGTGCCCGTGGTCGGTTCGCTCAACTTGCCCGGCTGCTGTAATTCTTCGAGCGTGTGCGGGGCTTCCACCGCATCCCTCCCCATGATCCCGCTGATTCAAATTCCGTCGGGCTGTTTCACGGCCGACCAGTTGAATGCGTTTTTGATGGGTCTGCCCATTGGGGGTCTCGGCGTCGACGCGAGCATCGGTACCTGCGTGTTTGGCAGCCCCGGCTCGGGCGGTGCTGGCGGTACGAGTGCTGACGGGGGGAGTGCGGGCTCTGCGGGCAGCTCGGGCGCCAGCGGCAGCTCCGGATCCAGTGGGGCGTCTGGGGCGTCGGGCGCTGGCGGCGCGTCTGGCGCCGGTGGGGCATCCGGGGCGAGCGGAACAGCCGGCGTCGGCGGTAACTGACGGTCGCGTCTCGTTTCAACCGTAGGTGTCGTTCAGATAGCTGACGATGTCCTTCGACTCGAACATGTCCGCGCCGGTGTTCCCGTCCACGAGGTACGGCACCATCATCTTGCCCGATCGTTTGACGAAGGCGCCTCGGCTCGGGCTGTGTTTGCCGACGTTGTGGAGCGCGTAGGGGATTTCGAGTTCCGAGAGCGCTTCGCGTACGATGCGACAATACGGGGACGCCTCGAAGCTCCAGAGTTCGAGAGGTTTCTCTGGGGCGCGACGGCCTCGATATCGAGAGCCGCGGGTCGCACGGACTGCGCTGGCGAGCGAGCTCGAAGCCGTCGTGAGCGGTCCCAATCGTAGCAAGATGGAGGGCGATCCCGCGCCGTAGTGTCGGAACAGGTGCGAAACGATGTCGTCCGACTCGTACATCGCGTCTTCAGTGTTCGGGTCGACGAGGTACGGAAAGAGGGACTTGCCGCCTTCCGCTTTCACCTTCTCTCGGAACCGAGGTCCATTTTTGGGGCAAGGATAGACGTCGGCTTCGAGGTCGAGAACCGTCAGGGCCTCGCGGACCTTGCGGCAAAAAGGACAGGCTTCGAACTCGTAGAGTTCGAGCCGTTTCTCCGGCCGCGGACCCAAGTTCGTGGTGAACAGGCCGCTCGGACCCCGAAGCGCGCTGGCGAGGAAAGTGCTGAGCGACGCCATCACGAGCTCGCCGAGTGCGGGTCGATGCTGGCTCGTTCGACGTAGTCCAGGTCGGGAAACGCCTCTCGAAGGAACTCGTTCCCTTCGGCTCTGATTCGAGCTTGCTGTTTGCTCGGTGCATCGCCGTAGGCGCTGTGAAGTTTTTCGACGACGTCGAATCCTTCGACGACCCGACCGAAAGGCGCAAAACCCAGCTTGTCGAGCGACTGGTTGTCGCGGAAGTTGATGAACACCTGGGTCGTCCGCGTGTCGGGACTACCGCTCATGGCGTAGCTGATCGTGCCGCGAGTATTCGATTGCACCACGGGATCGATGCCGATCCGTTCCGACCGCCATCGGGCGCTGACCTCGGGATCTCCGTGAATGCCCCACTGCACGACGAAGCCTTTGACCACTCGGTAGATCCCCATGCCCTCGTAGAAACCCATGCGGACGAGGTTGTAGAATCGGTCGGCTCCCAAGGGCGCCCATTCGCGATGCACCTCGATGACGAACGACCCCGCCGTTGTCACGAACCGCGCCTGAAAACTGGCCGGCGCCTCCTCTTTGGCCTGGGCTGGATCGAACAAGCTCAGCCTCCCGTACTAAAGCTGCTCTCGAACCGCGCCGACGCGTTGCCGGCGTGGTCACGAAGCGAGCGGATCACGATTTCGTAGGTCGTATCGGGTTGCAGGGGACTCTCGGGGGTGAAGTTGACGATGCCGCTCTGGGTGCTGAGCGTGCCAGGGATGCCGTCGCCCCCCGCTGGCCGAACGATGAACGTCGCCGGGTCGAGGCTTCGAAAATCGATCCAATCGGTGCAAGTGATACCGATGCGTGTCGTCACAGCTTGCCCGCTCGCGTTGTCTGCGGGCGATACGAAGTTCACCTCGGGGGCGCTCGTATCCGGCGTCGCCTGATGATAAAAGAGGCTGGTCAGAGCGGCGTCGTCGTCTCCGATGATGCCGACATGGCCGAAGCCCATGGCGAAGTCCTGGTCGACGCCTCCGGCGACGCTGGCCAGGTCAATCGTGCCCAGGACGGAGCCGTCCGACAGGTCGAACTTGTAGTAGCCGAGGCCCGAGGCACCGAAGTGCAGCGATCCGTCCTGGATGGCAGCGTACCCGCCGTCGCCGGAGTGCGGAGCACCAGCGTCGTGTTTTCGTCCGAGCGTCGGATTGCCGGGATCCGACACGTCGACGATCTGAACACCGACGCTGCCGGACTCCCCCTTCGTCGCGACGTACAGGTTGCCGCCGTTGAACGTGAGCCCGTAGCCGAAAGTCGCCATGTCCGTCAGCGCACCGAGCGGCTGAGGATTCCCGGGGTCGCTCACGTCGACCGTCGCGACGCCGGCGCAACTGTGGCACGACGTGTACAGCATGTTGCCCACGACGAACGCGTATCCCGTGTTCTGGAGCCCAACCTCCGTCGCGGTCACCGAGCCGATCTCGGAGGGGTTCGACGGGTCGGACGAGTCGACGGCGACGATGCCGTTCAGCGTCGCTGGCACGAAGAGCAGAGGTGCCTGAACACCCACCGCTTCGGAGCGGTTGGCGTACTCGGCCGCGCCGGACCCGGTCGTGGCGATCTCCGCGACGACCACCGGCGCCGTGACGTCGGAGAAGTCCCAGACCATCGCGCCGGTCGAGTGCGACAAGTAGGCGAGAGTGCGGCTCCCGTCGGGTGAAAATCCGATCGTGTAGTGCTCGACGAGCATGCTGTGCTCGGCGGTGGCTACCTCCGCGGGGCTCGACGGGTCGGTGATGTCGAACACCTTGAGGTCGATGGGTGAGGCGACTAGAAGGTGCCCGTCGACCATGTGCGGCATGCCGTGTTTCGACAGCAGCGGCACCGGCGCTTGAATCTGGCCGACCACCTGAAACAGATCCGACGCGGTCACCGAGTCCGTCGGTAAGCCCGAAGGCTGGTTGAAGGCCGGCACCGGAGGTTCCCCCCCGCCGCCCCCGGATGCACCACCCATTCCCGCACCGCCAGCGCCTGCGGTTCCCGCCGTTCCGGCCGAGCCATCGCCCGAGGCGGTGCCGCCGTCAGAGCAACCCCCGGCCAACGCAAGCAACGCCGGCAACAGCGAGTGGAGCTTCATGACCCCGGACCTTAACAGTGTCAGCGCGACGCGGTCGATGGCGAAGGCCCGCACTGAAGGCGCTGCGTCGGTGGCAGAGCGCGTATACTTGGCGACATGGAGGGCGCATCATGAAGGCACGCCGTTTTGCAGTCGTGGTCGTGAGTGCTGTAGCGGTCGTTGCTTGCGGTGGATCGAGCACCGGCGACGGTTCGGCGGGCAGTGCCGGCGCGGCCGGAGCGGCGACCGGCGGCGCTGGCGGCGCTGGCGGCGCTGGCGGCGCTGGCGGCGGGAGCGGATCGGGGGGAACCGGCGGATCGGGGGGAACCGCGGCTGGACCGGGCGGAGTGGGTGGCTCGGCTGCCGAAGCGGGGTCGGGGGGCTCAGGCGGTTCGGGCGGTTCGGGCGGTTCGGGCGGTTCGGGCGGCGGCGGAGGCTCGGCCGGCATGGCGTGCGGCGCCGAGTGCACGAACCAGGGCTTCGAGTGTTGCGGCGACGCCTGCGTGAATCGACGAAACGACATCCAAAACTGCGGGTCCTGCGGAAACGCGTGCCGAGGGCCGAACCCCTATTGCGATGACGGAACGTGTGGGACGCCCCCATGCATGCCCGGGACAGTGTGCGCGGCGAATACCACCTGTTGTGGCACGGAATGCTGCGCCATCGGCAATCTGTGCTGCTCGGTTCCTGGCCCCGTCGGCCCGAACTTTCAGTGTGTCGACGCGAGCGCTGCCACGTGTCCCAGAGGCTGCCTCTTGTGCGTGTGTGCGGCGCCGAACACGCCGATCGCGACGCCCGACGGGAGCCGAATGATCGCCGAGATCGCCCAAGGGGATCGCGTCTATAGTGTGCATCAGGGTCGAGTGGTCGCGGTGCCCGTGCGCGCCATTCACCGAGTTGCCGTGACCGATCACCGCGTCATGCGTCTGGTCCTGTCCACAGGTGCTCTGATCGACATCAGCCCGAGGCATCCCACGGCGGATGGACGCCTGTTTGCCGAGCTCGAGGCTGGCGATCGGCTCGACGGCCTCGACATCGTTTCTGCCGCCCTCGTCGACTACGAGCAAGAGCACACGTACGACATCTTGCCGGATTCGGAGACCGGGACTTACTTCGCCGGGGGCGCGCTGGTCGGCAGCACGCTGGCGCCGCTCGCCGCGCCCGTCATGACACCATCGGGCGCGCTCGCGCCTGCGTCATTGCCCTGAGACCCGTCCGACACGCCCGACTCGCGTCGCGCATCGCATCGGAGCCATGAGGGCGTCCTGTCGCACGCCGATTTCGGTTATTAAGAAACCGTGAGGTCTCTGCGCCGCCGCTGGCGCCACTTTTGCCGGCTCGGCGCCATTTTTGTCGCGTCTCGAGTCGCTGTGGCGGCGCCTGGCGAAAGCAATGCGTCGGCGGAGCCCGAAACGGCCCCGCCGACCGACCAGCTGACCCGCGAAATCTGGCGGGAGCCCGAGGCCCCGAAGAGCTGGTATTGGGGCTTGTTGCGTCTCCCTGAGCTGACGCTGCGCTTGGCGACGACGCCTCTGGTGCCGCTCATCACCGTCGCGCAGGACGAGCGAATCGACAAGCGCACCTACGATCTGCTGACCAACGACGAGGGCACACTGCTCGTGCTGCCGGTTTTTGTCGCCGCCACGCGAGATGGCGTCGGCGGTGGATTTCGAGTCTTCCATTCGAACGCTTTGGGCAACGACCAGGACGCGAACGTTGGCGCGCTCGTCAGGCAGAATCGCGACTTCTCCGTCAGCGCCGGGATCTCGCGACGCATCCCGTACTTCGACGGCCGAAAGATCGGTGGAGCTCTGCGCTACAGCATCGACCGCAACGAAAGCTGGTTCGGCGTGGGCGGTGACAGCTCGCGAGACGACGAGCGCGCGATCCGCGAGCAGAAGCTCGGCGCTCGGGCGAAAATCGAGCTCTTCGGGCCGCAAGCCGGTTTCATTTCGGTCAAGAGCGCCCTCGAGACTTCCTACCAGCTGGTGGATCTCCAACCCGGGACCGGTGCGGTTCCCGCCGGTATCGACGGCGACGAGATCGCGCCACCGCCGGCGTTCGAGCAGCAGACCCACTACGCCGACGCAGAATGGTCCTTTACCTACGACGGTCGGGACACCGGCGGCAGAACCTCGAGGGGAGTGCGCTACAGGCTCGCGCTCTCCGGGGCAACCGCTATCGATGGTGAGCCGCTCAGTGCGTTCGGAGCGAAGACGCGGCTGACGGGCTTCATCCCAGTTGCCCCGCTGCATCGAGTGCTGGCGTTGAGTGTCGGCGTCGCGGGCGTCACGCCATTCAGCAGCGGTCACGAAGTGCCGCTCCCCTACTTGGTGACGCTCGGCCGAAACCAGCATCTCCGCGGCTACAGATCCGACAGGTTCTACGGCAACGTCGCCTGGTGGGGCACCGTCGAATACCGATATCCGGTTTGGTCGTACCGCGGCGACGGGGTAGGGCTGTCGTCGATGCTGTTCTTCGACGTCGGGCGCGTGGGCGTCGACGTGAAGGAAGCCGTGGACGGCGAGATCCGCTATTCTTATGGCTTCGGCATCCGCGCCGAGACGCCGAGCTTGTTTCTCGTTCGCATCCAAGTGGGCTTTTCCCCCGAAGGCGCCCAAGTGGCGCTCAGCCTGAACGAGGGAATATGAAACTCCGGTATTGGCTGGCGCCGATGGCGCTGCTCTCGGTGTCGGCGTGCGCGCGGCCTGGCTGGCAAACGGCACCGCACGACGCGCAGTACCAGAAGTCGGCTGAGCCTCGGCTCCACAAAAAGCCGAGCGAGCTTCGAACGCCTGGTTGGTACGAAAGTTTCTACCACAGCTCCTTTGCACAGTTCGGCCGGGTCGTGAGCCCAGGTCACTACCTCCAGAAACAGGGTGGCGGACACGACGCCCTCGACGTCAACGCGTTCGGACAGGTTCCTGATTCGACGTGGTTCGAGAATCGCATTGGCCGCCGCGACATGACGCCCCAGGAGGTGTTCCGAGGTTCGCTCGGACTCGAGGGTCCCGCACCAGGGATGCTTCGCGTCGAGAGCATCAAGTCGAAGGGCATTACTCCTGGTCTCAATCTCATCGACTCGGCTGGTCAACGCTGGATCGCGAAGTTCGACCATCCGGCGCACCCCGAGCTCGGTTCGGGGGCGGAGGTCGTGACGTCCCGCCTGCTCTGGGCCGCGGGATATCACGTGCCGGAGAACTACGTCGTTCGGTTTCACATCGAGCGCATTCATTTCGGCGCCGGTGCCACCGCGACGGACAAGTACGACCGAAAGGTGACGTTGACCCAAGCTCGGCTCGACCGATTGCTGAAGCAACTGAACCCTCTACCGGATGGCCGGATTCGGGCGATGTTCAGTCGATTTCTTCCCGGCGAGCCAGTAGGCCCGTTTCCGCTGGTCGGGGTTCGGCACGACGACCCCAATGACCGCATTCCCCACGAGCGCCGGCGAACCCTTCGTGGTCTGAGGCTGTTTTATGCCTGGCTGAACAACACCGACGCGACGAGCGGCAATTCGCTCGACATGTTCATGCGCCATGCACGGAACCGTCAGGTGGGTCATCTCAAGCACTTTCTTCTCGACTTCGGCAGCGCACTCGGCGCGACCGCCCTCGGTCCGAAACCCCTCGGGGAAGGCTATCGCCACACGTTCGATTGGGAGTCCATTGGTCGCCGCTACGTCGGTGCCGGCTTCTACTATCCGTATTGGGTCACGCTTCGAAGAAACCCGTTCCTGTCGGTGGGCAGCATCGAGTCCGAGGTGTTCGACCCTGCTCGCTGGAGACCGCAGTATCCGAACCCTTCATTCGAGATGGCGGACGCCGGAGACCTCTTCTGGGCTGGCGCGATCCTCGCAAAAATTCGGCCCGTGCACGTCGCCGCAGCAGTTCGGGCTGGGGAGTACACCGAGGAAGGCGCGGCGGATTTCCTGACTCGCGTGCTCATCGAGCGGCAGAAGAAAGCGCTGACTTTTGCTTTCGAGCGAATGCTCCCCCTCGACGACCCCCGTGTCGAGCATGGCCAGCGGGTCGTGATGACCGACTTGGCTCGACGCGCGGGGCTTCGCGGCGACACCCCGCATCGCTATCGATTGGACTGGCATCGCGGAAACTCGCAGGTTCGTGTATCCGTCGGGACGCGAAGCCAACCGCGCGTACACCTTCGAGCCGTCCTGGCTCGCCTGGCAGAGGAGCATCCCGACGAGCTCGAGCGGCATCCGTTCCTGACGTTGACCTGGCTTCCTGTCGGCAGCGAGCGGCCCAGGGTACACCTACGCATGCGCCGTCGGCCGGACGGACGATTGTTGCCCGTCGCGATCGATCGCGTGGAGCGCGCGCCTCGGTGAGTCAGTCGAGGCCGCTGTCGACGCCGGACCATGTCACTTCGAGGCGAGTCTGCTCACCACCGGCCCAACTTCGTTCCAGAAATGACGCTTCGACGTCCACGCCGTGCGCCGCGACGACGAGTCCCTCCGCGAAGCCCAAGAGCTGATGGGCGGCGGCCTCTTCAGCCACTGGGCCCATGCCGTAGCTGACCAGCAGAGTGGCGTCGCCGTCGGTGATCGAGGGGATCTGAAAGGCCTCGAAATCGAAGAACGTCGACCGCAAGACCTTGAAGCGCATCAAGGTCTCCACCGGATCGTCGGGTGCGACCAGGTTGGGATGCACGTGGGCCAAGGAGAATACCTGCATTCTTCCCCACTCGCGCACGGCCTCGCAGTCTCGGCCCGCAACCTCCGCGAAGATCGCCTGACCGAATCGCTCGAAGGTGGCCATCGGATACCACCCGTCAGTGTCGATTTTCTGTTCGAGAAAAGGCAGGTCCTGGGCCACGAGGTGGTGGGACCAGTCCACGTGCTTGGTGCCGCGGATCATGCGGACGTAGTCCGAGAATAAGGTGCCTTTGACAGACCAATTCTTTTCGGGCGCCGCGTGCACTACCAAACTTGTTGACATGCTGTGGGGCGTTTCACAAGGGGCGCGAGGCCTCGACAAGGGGTAGACGTTCTGGACCAGCGGCGCGAGCGTGAGTAACGTGGCTTCCGAATTCGGTGCGTGTCGCGCCGGAAGGGAGAGAGTCGAGATGGGACGCGGAGTCGTACACTTCGAAATCGGCGGCCAGGACGCCGACGGGTTGCAGTCGTTCTACGCCAAGCAATTTGGCTGGAAAATCACCGGAACGCCGATGGGCTACGGCATCGTCGACACCAAAGCGCCAGCGAAATCCAAAGGCATCAACGGGGGCATCTCCGGACCGCCGCCGGACGGGCCGGAGAGCTGGGTGACGTTCTACGTCGAAGTTCCATCGATCGACGCATCGCTTTCGAAGATCGAAGCGGCGGGTGGAACGACGGTCGTACCGCGAACTGTGCTTCCCGGAATGGTCACGTTTGCACAGTTCGCCGATCCCTCGGGCAACGTCGTTGGCCTCGTCGAGTCCGACGTGCCCGCTGAGCCGAAGAAGAAAGCCGCCAGGCCGACCGCGACAAAGAAGAAGGCTTCGAAGAAGAAGGCTTCGAAGAAGAAGGCTTCGAAGAAGAAGGCTTCCAAGAAGGCCGCCAAGAAGGTCTCGAACAAGAAAGCCGGCAAGAAATCCGCGAAAAAGGCCTCGCCCAAAAAGAAGACGCGCGCGGGCAAACTGCGAAAGAAGAAGCGCTAGGCCAGGTGCCCGACCCATCTCGACGCAGCGCGGCAGGGGGTTAGCTCTTGTCGGCGGGCGCCGCCGCGTGACAGCCTCGGCGCATGCAACGCCCCGTCTTCGCCGTCGTGCTGTTTTCGTTCGTCGCTGCTGGATGCGGTGACGCCGGGCCCTCGGGCCCGGGCACTGGATCGGAGCCCGAGGTCCAAACCGGGCCGGAGTTCGTTCGGCAAGACATTCCCTTTCCGGAGGAGGGGGTTCTCCAAGTCGTCTCGCCGAAGTTCGAAGTGCCCTCGGGGGACGAGGTCTTCAACTGCTATCGGCTGATGACGGCCGAGCGGGACATGTTCATTCAGAAAAGTCGCTTCTGGCAGGTGCTGGGCGGGCACCACACGTTTCTTTTTTATACCGAGACTCCGCTCGAAACCGATCCCGGTGTGAGCCCGTGCACCAACGAGATGGACGGAAACGTGCGGTACGCGTCTTCTGGTGCAGCGGACGGGGTAGGTGTCGAAATGCCACCCGGCATCGCTCTCAAGGTTCCCGAGGGTGCCGAGGTTTGGGCGCAGTCGCACTACATCAACACGACCAGTGATCTCATGGTCGCGCAGGATGTCGCCCAGCTAGAGCTCCTGGACGAAACCGATGTGGTCGAAACTGCGGGCTCGTTCGCCCACGTCGACCTCGGCTTCGTCCTACCGCCGCGTGAAGAGACCACGCGCACGTTCACCTGCGAGTTCGATCGCGAGATCAACATCCCGTGGATCATTCCTCACATGCACGAGTGGGGGAAAGAGTACGAAATCACCATCGCCCGCGGCAGCGGCGAAGTCGTCTATCAAAGCAACGGCAGTTGGTCGTCGAATCTACGAAACGAATTCGGAATCTCCTTGTTCGAGGAGTCCTTGGCGGTCGGACCAGGCGACACCATCACGACCACCTGCACGTGGGACAACACCGAAGACACCGTATTGACCTTCCCGAAGGAAATGTGCGTGACCTTCTTCCCCACCTATCCGAGCGACGGCTCGCTGCTGATCTGTACGGATTCGGGCGCCATCAGCGGATCGCCGTAGAGGAAACGATCAGCGGGACGCCGCGAGGGCTTCCAGCCCCTGGAGGCGCCTGAGCAGGAACCTCTCGGCGGGTCCCCACCGGGTCGGCTCGGCCTGAAGCACGCTGAGGTATTCTCGGAGCGATCCCAGGCGAATCGGGGGCACGATCCGAAGCACGTCGTAGAGTCGGTCAATCACCGCGGCGGGGGGCAGCTGCCGCGTCGCGGTACCCAACAAGAACACGTAGTCGACCCAGCGCGCCTGTCGTAGCGCTCCGGCTATCGCCAGCGCACACGCCATCGCCGTATTGCGTGACTCAGGCAAGACCGGGCCGCTCCGGGCTTCGAGCAGGAGTCCGTCGAGGTGCGCCGACATCATGGCTTCGGCTTGCTCGGTTTTGCCCACGGAAATCATCCGCTCGGCGACTTCACCGAGCAATGCGAGGGAGTTGCCCTGCTTCGTCGGCTCGCTCGATTGGACTTCGTGGTCGGCCAGAAGATCATGGGTTCCCGTGTCCGCCTGTGGGTCGAATCGAGTTTCGGCCGCCGACGCCTCCACGGCGCTGGTGAGGAAGACTTCGAGCAGGTGCTTGCCCACGAGGATCTGGTCGCCTTGGGTGGCCAAGCAGGGCTCGGCGATCCGCGTACCATTGACGAACGAGCCATTCGCGCTTCCGAGATCTTGGACGACGATGCCGTCGTCGCGGGCGAAAACGACGGCGTGCCGCCTCGAGATCAGGGCGTCGTCGAGGTATATCTCGCAACCCTGCGAGCGTCCGATGACCATGCCGGTCCCCGACACTGGGATTTCACTCCCGCGCAGGCGGAGGCAATAGCCGCCGGTCGTTCGAATGTCATTCTCGCTCATGTCCGCTCTCCGTCCCCGAGTGCGGGCTCACGCGACGTTCGTCGTGCGCTGATGTCCGGTTCTTGGCTGAGTTTTGTTCAGTCTCCAGGAGACTAGGTGGGTTCGACGCGCGTGTCTGTCACCTCTGTCGGGGTGACGCGTGGCTTCGATCGGTGGCAAGGTTCGGTGCGCTTCGCGGAGCGTGACCGATGAACGTCAAGAACTTACAGATGGCAGGGTTGGAGGCGCGCGCGAGCCTCCGCGCGGACGTTCTCGAGGTTCAGCTGTTCGGCATGGCCGAAGCGCGGTGCGCGACATCGTTCGGCGCGTTCATCGATTCGGTTCATCTCGAAGCCGGGCGACTTCACGCGAATGAGGTCCTCGTGGATCTGACGCAGCTCGAGTTCTTCAGCTCGGCCTGTTTCAACAAGCTGGTCGGCTGGCTCATCTGTTTGCAAGGAGACACACGAGGCTCGTACCGCGTGCGTTTCCGCGCGAGCTCGGCTCGCACGTGGCAAGCCCGTAGCCTACAGGCGTTGAGCTGCTTCTCGGTCGATTTTGGCATCGTCGAGGTCTGATGCCCTCCGGATCCGCCCGCGAGATCATTGCTCGCGGCGAAACGCCCCGGGCGTCATTCCGACCCAACGACGAAAGGCGCGATGAAACGCGCTCGGTTCCGAGAAACCCAGGAGGAACGCGATTTCGGAAATCGTGTGGTCGCTCTCTGTCAGCAGTCGGCGCGCCAACGCTTCGCGGGTGTCGACGACGACGTCCTGAAACGTGCTGCCGGCGTCTGATAGGCGCCGCTGCAGGGTGCGCGGGCTCAGACCCAATCGCGCTGCGACGCGGCTAATGTCGGCGCCCCCGCTGGGTAGCTCGTCGCTGATCGCGCGCGTCACGTCGGCGAGCACGTCGGTTCCGGGGGCTGCACGTGCCCGCCGCTCGAGATGCTGGATGAGGAATCGGGAAAGGCCCTCGTCGGCTAGCGGCAACGGGCGCTCCAGAACACTCGCGTCGAGCTCGAAGCCGTCGAACGCGGCGTCGAAGTGCACGTCGCAGCCGAAGTGTGCGACGAGCTCGGACACGTCGCTGGGCGCTGGGTGCCGGTAGAAGGCTGCCAGGAGCTCGACGTTCGATCCTTCGAGGGTGCGAACCGCCCCAGCGAGCTCGACGAGCCCGGATTCGGCGGAGCACCGCGCCCCGAGAGTTCGCTCCCCGTCGCGGTGGATCATCAGTCGTGCTCGGGCGTTGGTGACGGCGACTTCGAAGTCGACCGCGTTCGTCCATATCGTGAGATAGCGTGTGATTCGCTCGAACGCTTCACCGAGGGTCGAGGCGGTCTTGCAGGCAAAGCCGAGGACTTCGTAGTCGTCGAGCTTCATCATGCGACCGAACCGTGTGGGAAACGACACGAGCCGGAGCTCGCGCATGATGTCTTCCCAGACGAGCAGGTGCGCCGCGTCGGCGATGCGCACATCGGCGTCCATCTGCTCCGGCGCTAGTCCAGCGCGCTTCCAAAGCGGGGCGGCGGTGGCCCCGAGCGCCACGGCGGCGTCGACGAGTCGCCCGGTCCAGAGCGCCGAAATCCAAGCGTCCATCGTCGTATCGAGGGAAAACGAGCTGAGAGGCATGGTCGCCGAGGTGGCGCGAGCGGTCAATCGGGCCGGCACGCTGGGTCACTGTGGCCGGACCGAGTGGGCCCTAGCCTCGAACCATGAGCATGCACCCTCTCGACTCCCCCCTGGCTCTTCGCCGGCGCTTCGCCGAGCAGTTCCGCCCGAATCCGTTGATCTATTGGCCGGACATGCTCGGGAGCGCTGGCGCGGGGTGGGCCGCGTTCGCGCTGAGCGTGCTCGCGGATCACTGGGCCGTCGCCGGTGCGGCCGGCCTCGTGGCTGCGATCCTCCTCTGGAGGGCGGCATACTTCATCCACGAGCTCAACCACTTGAGACTCGGCGCGCTACCGGGCTTCGCGTTCGTGTGGCATCTCGTGGCCGGCGGTCCGCTCCTGCTCCCCAGCTTGATGATCGACGCCCACGTAGATCACCACCGCAAGACGACCTACGGGACCGCCCGCGACCCCGAGTACTGCGACGTCGTCGAGTGGAGCCGCGGAAAGATGCTGTTGTCGGTGCTCTTGCACGCGTTGGTGCCCCCGCTTCTCGTTTTGCGCTGGGCGTTTTTGTCGCCGCTCGGGTGGATTTCACCGTCGGTTCGGCGCTTCTCCGTAGAGCAGTGTTCGACGTTGCAGTCGAACCACGAATTCCGACGGTCGATGCCGAAACCGGCGGAACTCCGGCGTTGGGCGATCCAGGAGATCGGCATGGCGATTTTCGTGTGGTGCGCCGCCGGAGGGCTTGCCGTCACCGGCCAGTGGCGGTGGGCGGTTCACTGGTGGGCGGTCATGGCGATGGCGCTGATGCTCAACCAGGTGAGGACGTTGGTTTCACACATCTACGAGGGCGACGGCGAGCCCATGAGCTTGGAAGCGCAGCTACTCGATACGGCCACACTCGACGGTTCGGCGCTCTTGACCGGTTGGATGACCCCGGTTGGCACCCGGTTTCACGCGCTTCATCACCTACTGCCGACCCTGCCGTATCACAGCCTTCCGCTCGTACACGCGGCTCTGGTCGCCGAGCTCGGGAGAGACGCGCCGTATCAGCGGACCAAGTTCCGCGGCCTCTTGCACGCCATCTCCTGGCTTTGGCGTCGAGCAGCAAACCGATCAGCCACCGGACGGCGTCAGCAGGCCGCCTTCTGACGCTCGGGCAGGTTTTTCGGATTCGCGCACATGGTTCGAAGAGGCTCGATTCGGCATCGTTTTCCACCTCGCGGCGGTCCCGGAAACGCCCGACCCCCGTTCGCGCGGAAGCAAGCGAGCCATGGCTCTTCTCACTGACGTGCTGCGAGCCGTGCAACTCGACGAAGGAGACGTCGTCGTTTTCCGCGGAGAGAATCGTCACGCGCTTCCGCATGCGCCCGACACCGAGCCCGAAGCGCATGAAACTCGGTGCGTCTCGATTCGGATTGGGCCATGCTTTCGGTCATGAAGCTACTTGGTTTGACGGCGGTGGCTTTCGCGGGCCTGGTGCTCGCCGCGGCATGCAGCGACGGGGACGGCAAAGACGACGGCACCGCGGATGGAGGAGCCGGCAATCAGGTCGTCGTTGGCACGTACAACGCTGGCCTCGCGCTGAGCTTCGTGAAGTACACGCTCGAGCGTTCCCCGGCGATAGTGGACGCGATGAAGAATCAGCAATTCGACGTCCTCTGCCTTCAAGAGGTCTGGCGCCAGGGGGACTGGGACGCGCTGGCTCGAGCCCTTCCAGGCCTGCCGAACCAAACCCGCCGCGAAGCCGAGCCGAGCGCTACCGGTCCATCGTGCATCGCCGTCGAGCTCGACCCGCTTCAGGCTTGCGCCGAAACCAGTTGCGGCACGGTGCCGGCGAGCGAGCTCACGCAATGCGTGTTGGATTTTTGCCAAACCGAGGTCGACGGTGTGACCGGCAATTGCCTCAATTGCCTCGTCGAGAACATCGGCACGGGAGACTTCGCTCAAATACGGTCTGCTTGCGAGATTGTCGGCGGCATGGCCGACGCAGGAACCGGCTCTCCGGGTTTTGCGTTCGGGGGATCCTTCGGAACTGGCATCCTGTCGAAGTTTCCGTTCGCCGAGGTCGATTCACGCGTGCTCGAGTCGACGAGCACCCGCCGCAACGTGAACTATGCGCGTATCTCGGCGTCGCCCGTCGGCGAGCTCGACGTGTTCTGCACCCATCTGACCGCAGATCTCACCCAAGTCCCCTATTCGGGCACCTTCGGCTCCTGGGCCGAAGAGCAGTCGCTGCAAATTGACGCGATGCTCGCGTTCGTCGAGCAGAAGAGTGGTGACTCCGGCACGATCGTCATGATGGGCGACTTCAACACGGGCCCGGCTGTCGGCAACGCGACCGCGGATCTCCCCGACAACTACGCCAAGTTGATCGCGGGCGGCTTCGACAACCCCTACGCTGCGCAGAGCGATGCCGCGTGCAGCTTTTGTGCTTCGAACCAGCTCATCGGGGGTGCGGACCCCGTGATGGACTCGGGAGTCCTCATCGATCACGTGTTGCTGCGACGTTTTTCTGGTTCCGCCGCCGGAGAGCAGTTCCTGCGCGAGGCGGTCGAGCTCGATACGGACGCCGACGGGCTCGTCACGACGAGCTATTCCGATCACTATGGGCTCCGGGTCACCCTGACCGCGGCGTCACCCTGACCGCGCTCGCTCGTTCGTTTAGCTGAGCGAACCCGCGGTTGCCGAACCGCTCGGGACGCCCTAGGTAGTCGGGGAGGAATGACACCATGAAAAAACCCGTATGCGCCGTCATCGGCATTGGACCCAAGAACGGAGCGGCCTTCGCCAAGCGATTCGCGGCGGATGGCTACGCTGTCGCGCTCTTGTCCAGGAAAACCGACTTGGGGGACGAAATCGCCCGCGAGCTCGACACCGCCAAGGCCTACGCCTGTGACGTTTCGAGTGCCGACAGCGTCGGTGCGGCGTTCGCGAAGGTTCGTGAGGATCTGGGGCCGATCGACACGGTCGTTTACAATGCGGGATCCGGGTCCTGGGGCGACATCGAAAACGTCAGCGCCGAACAGTTCGAGCAATCCTGGCGGGTGAACTCTCTGGGGCTCTTTCTAGTGAGCAAGGAAGTGATTCCCGCGATGCTCGAAAAAGGGTCAGGCAACATCGTCGTCGTGGGGGCTACCGCTTCATTGCGGGGCAAGCCGTTCACCACCGCGTTTGCGCCGGCCAAGGCCGCTCAAAGAAGCCTCGCTCAGGCGATGGCGCGCCACCTCGGGCCAAAGGGCATCCACGTTTCCCTCATCATCATCGACGGAGGAATTGGCACGCCCGTGCTGCAGCCGCGCGACGAGCCGCCGACCGAGCTCGATCCGAACGACATCGCACACGCGGTCGCGTTTTTGGTCAAGCAGGCTCCCTCGGCGTGGACGTTCGAGCTCGACGTGCGTCCACAAACCGAATCGTGGTAGCGAAGGCGTCAGGCCTTCGGAACACGGAGATCGAACTCGGCTTTGCCGCGGGACTTGCCGTTCACGAGCAGCTCGATGCAGTGTCGTCCCGTGTGGTAGCGGCGCGTCGTGATCTGGCGCAAGTGGTGCTGTTTCTCCAGCAAGACGCGTTCCCCAGGGTCGAGCCCCAGATTTTTCAGCTTGAAAACCTTGGCGGTTCGGGGGCCGCGGGCTTTCACGTGGTGAACGGCGAAATCGACGACGACGTCGATACGTTTTTTTTCTCGTGAGCAAAGCTCGAACGACAACGTGACTGCGCCACCCAGGGTCACTCGCCTGGGTTTGATTTGGAACTTTCCGACGCGGATTCGGCTCTTACTGTCGTGGCCGAGCACAGCAAGGGCGGCCGGGTCTCCCGCTTTGATCAACGAGCGCAAGGCGTGGCGGATCAATCGTTTCCTCTCGGGTGACGCGTTCTTCGACCACTGCCGGCACGTCCGCACCACCACCGGGGCGTGATCCTTGGCGATGTCGTTGAGATTGTTCGCGACGGAGCGACGAACATATTCCGATGGGTCGTCTTTCAGTCGGACGAGGATGTCCAGGACTGGCGAGGGATCCTCTTGAAACTCGACGAGGCGCGCGCCCCAAGGCAGTCGCGGGCGGAAGCCCTCAGAAGCGAGTCGCCGCACGTGCTCGTCCGGATCGTTGGTCCACTTCTTCGCGTGGGCCAGTGCGAGCTTCGTATCGGCGACGATGAATGGCCGCACGGCGAACTCGGCAGAGAATAGCGACGTGAGCCGGCGTAGCGCGTCGAGGGACTGCGCCGGATGCCCGAGGCCGTGGGTGCCGACGAAGTCGATGATGGGCCACTTGGCGAAACCGGCGGTGGGGCCCGGTGCCGTGAGCGACCGCCAGCTCGCGCCGGCGTCGACGATGATGCGAAGAGCGTCCAAGTAGTCGCCGGGCAGTGCTCGATGAAGTGCGGCGATGATGTGCGTCACGCGGGCCTTCAGCTCGAGGCTTGCGAGACCGCGGCAAGCGTCCCGGACGAAGCGCTGCTTGGGAAAGCTCGCTTCCACCGCGGCGAGGTTCGTCGCGATTTCATCGATGGCTCGTCGATTCAGTTTTTCTTTGAACGGCTCCACCACGAAAGTCGTACGATATTTCGGAGCGCCCTGCGTGAGCGATGCTCCGCGCTTGCCGACCTCGGCGATCGGATTGGCTTGGGCTGGCCACTCGGTGAAACTGCCCGTATGATGCCCGCCATGGCGACCACGGTAGTTTGCCCGGTGTGCACGCGGCTCGTGCCACCCGAAACCATTCGCGATCACAAGTGTCCGCATGGGACGAAATGCGGTGAGTGTTCCGACTGCGGGGATCCTGGCAGCGCCAAGCAAGCTGACTGGAGCAAGACTGCTCGCATCAAGGGGTCCTGAGGCGCGATCGTCCAGGGCTACGCTTGTCCGTTGCCGCCGGTTGATGTCGACTCGCGCCTGCAAAAAGGCTTCCGGTGCCCGGCTCCCGGCCATTTGCTAGGGTCATCGGACCATGCCGAACACCGAGCGCCGCGATGGGGGCATCGTGCTCGTCATCAGCGTGCTGACGTGCGGGTTCTATCTCTTCTATTGGTACTACAAGATTTACGAGGAGCTCGAGGGCCTGGCTGGGGAGACACCCACTGGCAACGGATACTGGGTGGACTGTCTTCTGAACATCGTCACCTGCTCGCTCTACGGGATTTTCGTCGACTACAAGATCAGCCAACAGATCCACGCGCTATACCTTCAGCATCAAGCACCAAACCCTCCCGACACGGCGAACACCGCGATCCTTCTCGACATCGCCGCGTTCTTCACCGGCTATTTCACGAACTTCATCACGAGTGCCATCCATCAGGATCACCTCAACAAGCTCGTTAGGCACATGGAACAAGACGAACCGTCTGCTTTTCAGGCGCCGCCGATGCCATCGCCGCTCGATCCGCGCTGAAGCCGGATCGCTTCTTCGATTGTCATGATGGTATCGGAGGGATCGGCAATTCTCGTTCGATCGCGGCGGCCACCGAAAGAACGAGCTCCTCGCCGCCATGTGGGCCGATGATCTGGACGGCGTTGGGCAAATCTTCCGTGTCGAGGCCCCAAGGAAGTGCGAGCGCTGGCACTCCGGCGAGATTCCAGAGGTAGGTGTACCTGAGAAAATCCACGAGGGCCGGGCTCCACCGGAGCTCCCCGCCCACTGGCGTGGCGTTGAGAGGACCGACCGGCGTGACGAGCACGTCCACCTCGGCGAATAGAGCGTTGATGGCGTCGACGAACGCCGCTCGATACAGATTGGCCTCGATGAGCGCGTCCGGCGACACGTCCGCCGCCTGTTCGAGCAGGTCTCTGAAGGTTTGACCGTAGTCCGCCGCTCGCTTCGGAAAGTATCGGCGGTGCGCGGCACGGACCTCGGAGCGCAAGATCGCGACGTACGGCTCGAGGGAAGTGTCGGTCATGGGAATGGACACCGGCACGATCGTGGCGCCGTGGTCCGCCAGCTCTTCTACGGCTTCGGCGGCACATCTCGCGATGTTCGGTCGACTGTGACCGATGACGAATTTTTCGTCGTAGCCAACCCGCAGCGACTCTTGTCGCGAAATTTTGGGCCAACCGTCTGGCAGGCGTTGGCGCAGGCTCGTCGGGTCCTTCGGGTCGTGTCCAGCGATGACCGACATCAAGAGCGCGGCGTCTTCCACCGTTCTCGTCATGGGTCCAACGTGATCGAGCGACGCTGCGAGCGGGAAGACTCCGTGTCGGCTGACTCGGCCCCAAGTCGGTTTGAACCCCACGCACCCATTCCATGCCGCGGGGTTCCTTATCGACGCTACCGTGTCGCTCCCCAGAGCTGCCGCACAGAGACCCGCGGCGACTGCGACTCCAGAGCCGCTGCTCGATCCGCCCGCGGAACGTTCGAGATCGAACGGGTTCCGCGCCGCGGGTAGATCCGGATGGTGCCACCAGCCGGCGAACTCAGTCATGTGAAGCTTGCCGAGCAAGATGGCCCCAGCCGAGACCAAGCGCTCGACGGCGGTGGCCGTGGTCTCGGGCAGACGTCCTTGGAGGATTCTCGACCCGCAGGTCGTGGGAACGCCGGCGGTGTCGAGGAGATCTTTCGCCGCGAACGGTACCCCGTGAAGCGCACCGAGTTGCGCGCCGGCGGCGACGGCAGCTTCTGCCGCTTCAGCTTGGGCGCGTGCGGATGTTTCGCAGACGTGCAGGTACGCTCGATAGTGTTCGTCCAGGCCGGAGATCCGGTCGAGATAGGCAGCTATGAGCTCGACTGGCGAAAGCTCCTTGCTGGCGATCCGGCGCGCGAGCTCCGAAGCGGATTGCAGGTGAAGGGGAGTCGTCAAGAGACCGTCCGATGGTGCCTACCATACTACGGCTCCATACCGGCCCTCGGACACCGTTGCTTTGCCAGCATGGCGCACTAATCTGTTCGCCGGTGGCTGCATCCCACGACCGGCTCAAAGTCCTGATCGTCGACGACGACGCGACCTCTCTGAAAGTCATGCGAGCCCGCTTGAGTCTGCCCGGCCTGTCGGTGTTGCTTCGCTCGGAAGCGCTCGGGACGAGCGCGTTCATTCGGAAAGAAAAGCCGGATATCGTCCTGCTCGACGTCAACATGCCCACGCTCACTGGTGACCGACTGGCGACCGTGCTCGCCGGCGACCCGAACCTGTCGAGCACGTCACTCGTCTTGTGCTCCGCGACGGCGGAGGGGCTCGCAGAGTTGGCGCGAACATCCGGGGCCATCGGCCACATCGAGAAGACGGAGTCGAGCGACGAGTTCGTCCGAGCGTTCGACGAGATGGTTCGACGGCACCGCGAAGCGAGGAACCGTGCCTGAGGTCGCACGGGCCGCGCTCGGTGCCCTGTTCGCAACTTCGTGCTTGGTGGCCTGCGGCTCGTCGGAGGTGTCGTCTGCGCCGCAAGATGCCGCGGCGGCCGACGCCTCCGCACGGGTGGATGCCGCGGTCTTGCCAGACGCGATGGCCATGGACTCGACGTCTCGTGTCAAACGCAGGGTGCTCGTCATTGGCCTCGACGGTGTTCGTTCGGATGCGCTGGCGATCGCGACCACCCCTACGATCGATCGTCTGGTGGCCGAGGGGGCTTGGACTTTCGACGCATCGACCCAGCGAAGCACGATCGCCAAGTCCGCGCCGGGCTGGGCGTCGATTCTGACCGGAGTGGACGCCGACAAACACGGCATCCAGGACAACGGGGATTTCGACTCTCGAGACCCAACTTTTCTGACCTTCCTCGAGCGCGGGCGTAGAGCGGGGCTTCGTCCAGGAGTCGTGACCAATTGGATTGGGATCCTCACGTTGGTGGAAGACGCCGCCGAGGCCGATCTCGGCCTCTGGATCCCGGTCGACCAGGTCGTCGCGACGAGAGTCGCCGAGACGGTAGTCGAGGGCGAGCTCGACGTGCTCTTTGCTCACTTGGACGAAGTGGATGCCGCCGGTCACGCCAGTGGATTCGATCCCACGAACCCAGCCTATTTGAGCGAGATCGAGGAAAAGGACACGCAGATCGGCCTCATGCTCGACGCCGTCGAGTCGCGCGTCGGCGAAGAGTGGGCGGTGTTCATCACGACCGATCATGGGGGCGAAGGCATGGACCACGGACCGATGACACCAGCGAACCAGCAGATTTTTTTCATAGCGTGGGGCGCTGGAATCGCGGCGGGAGAGGTCAGAACGCCGGTACACCACATGGCGGCCGCGACGAGTGCGCTTTGGTATCTCGGCCTCGGACCCGACCCAACCTGGGGACTCGACGGCGAAATTGTCGGCATGCCGTGAGGCGTCTCGACCGGCCGAACCAGTCGCCTATAGTTGGTGATGTGACATCGTGGACGGCCCGAAAGAGCGCAGCATGCCTCGTGGCGTTGGCGCAGTGTGCGTGTAGCGGGAGCGATTCGACGGAATCGACACCGCCCGAGCCGGTCTCGATCCCGAAGAGCCCGCCGCTCTGCAGTCGTCCCGGGGACGAGTTCGAGATGGGCATGGGTCGCCAGGGGTTCGGGCGCCGGGTCTCGGCAACCATCGAAGACTCGGTACCTCCACCGAGACGGGCCGATCTGCGCTGGATCGTCCGCATCGACGACTCGTCGGGTTTGCCAATCACCGGCGGTGATGTCGTCGTGACGACGTGGATGCCGGACCATTTTCACCCGGCTGCGAAACCCGCGATCGTGACCGAGTTGGGCGAGGGACGGTACGAGGTCGACCCGATCAACTTGTTCATGCCGGGACTCTGGGAGATCGTCATCGCGACGACGACCGATTCGATCGCTCGGGACGAGGTGTTGTTCGTCTTCTGCGTGGACTGACTGGTTCGACGCCGTTGGCGCGCGAGCGCCACTCAGCCTCAGCGCTCACCGCGGGGGACGCCGATGCATTCGTACGGTGGATCCCCAGGAGTCTCGCTCTGGATCTGAAAACGTTCGAAACGACTCTGATCTAGGGTGCGCGGGCCGTATTCGAACGTCGCGTCAGTAGTGCGGTCAGGCTTCAAGTCGAAAGTCGGAAGCTCGTCGATGACGCCCGGCACGAGGTGACCGGATTCGACGAGATCGTCGAGTACGTCGATGCCTATCGACCGCATTCTGAGCCGCACGGTCACGCGATCGGGCCGGCCGGGTATCGAGGCAGAACCAGCTTCCTCCACTGGAAAACGCCTGCTTGCGAACGTGTTGAATGCGGGTCCGCCGGGCACGACGTTGCTTTCGATTCGCGCGCCTTGCCAGAACATGTGCACTTCGTCGCCCTCGGGGCCGAACAGGGTATCGCGCAAGAGCCAGAGATCCGGGTCGTCGAGCGTGGCGACTGCTTCGCCGTCGGCGACCACCCCTGACGAATAGACTTCCCGCGAACCTTCGAACGCGCGGAGCTCGATCCATGCACGCCGGTCTTGGGCGGCGCCGCTCGGAAAACTGTGGCCTGCGCCGACGTTGTCGAGAATCACGCGTACGCGAAAGCTGTCCGCAAGCTGGGACAGACACACGTCGAGGCGAATCGTGCCGTCGAGAAATTCCTGAACGAGCTCGTGTTGGCGTTCGGTCTCCGGGAAATCAGTCAACGCGGTGTCGACGCCGGGGAACTCGTGCGAGTGGAGCGTTCGTGTCGGCCCGGCCTGGCCGTCGACGATGGCCGCGGGTCCCTCGTCGAGACTCATGTGGCACGCCGCGCAAGTGATCATCACGGTTGCTTGGACGTCGGGACTGAAGACGGAGGTCTTCCACTCGGCAAACGTGCGTTCGAGCTCGACGGACGCCGGAGCAGGTGGAGAGGGAGTGACGATGTCGTGACACGAGCCGCACACGTCTGCGCTCTCCGCCCGAAGACTGTCGACCTGTGGCGAGTATTGCGAGCCGTGCAAGGTGGCGCCGCGTGGATCACGGATGCCGCCCCGCATGACGCTGTCGTTGGCGAGGCGGATGGGGTTGTTGTGCGAGCCATCCACGCTCGCGACGTTGTGACAGAAGTAGCAACTGACTCCCTTCTCGGCCGGAGACAGCTCCGCCAGATTCAACCCGTCGGTGGTGAGCCCATCACGGACGGCGACCGGGGCGTGGCAGTTCACGCAGAACGTTCCGAGCTCTCCCTCGGTTTCCTCTTGGCCCCGGGCATTCATGGCGAGGAAAACGGGGTCCTCGGCGGCGTAGGCGTGCATGCTGCCGGACCACTGTCGGTAGTGTTCCGCATGGCATTGACGACACGTCGTCGGATCCTTCAGCTGCGCAACCAGGTCGCTGCCGCTCGAATCGGCGCATGCCGAAGCGAGCAAACACAAGGCTACGAGAGGGCGTTTACGGCTCATAGACCGGCACCATCCGGGCTGAGGGCGATGCGCTGCGTGCAGCCGCTCGCGCTCAGCGCGACCTTCGACCCGTCGACCACGAACTGAACGAACGGGATGAAGCGCCCGGCGTCCGTCGTCGACTCCGCGGCGGCATCGATCTCCACGCTGACACGAGCGGAATCGGGGTCGAGAAACGCCACGTGCCGGCTGCACGCTCGTTCGCCGCAATGGACCTGCCGGAGCTCTTGTCCTGCATCGAAGGTGCAGGCGCTGATCCGACCGTCGACCCGAGCGCACAGCGGGACTTGGCTCGTGTCGCAGCGGTCGACGATGACGTGCGGCACTGGTGCTTCGACCACTTCGGCGTGTCGGATGCTCCCGCCGCACGGCCCGTCAGCGTCGGTGGCGAGCGCTTCGTAAAGGGCCAATTTCCCGTCCGAGCGACGAGCGACGGCGTGGTAGGTGGCCCTCGGGGGGTCTCGTTGGATGGCAAGCCATGGTCCCTCGGCATCCTCCGAAGACCCGACGACAATTTTCTGCACGCTCGGCTCCGACGGTTTGTCCGGCATCGGAAGCCGGTCGCCGTAGAGGTGCTTGGCGAGCCCGACCCAGCCGCCGAAGATCCGAGCTTGTCGTTCGGACACCGTCGCTCTGGCTGGGCACAGCGCGCCGCCTTCGAGCTTCTTGCTCGATTCACGGGTGGGCAGCAACGCATGCGAGCGAGCGAAAGCGTGCCGTGCGGCGTCAGCGTCTTTCTGCCGGCGCTTCAACTCGCCCCAGCTCATCCAGAGCTCGGAGGCGAGTTGTTTCCCCACGGGCCGACTCCGGGCCATCTTCAAATCTCGCTCAGCCGCACTCAATTTGCCCTCGAGCAAGCGGACCCGCGCCCGCTCGGCGAGCGCTCGTGGGTCGTGAGGAATGAGCTTCAGTGCCGAATCGAAGGCCGCGCCCGCCTCCGAAAAGTTCTTGCGCCTCGCCGCCGCTCGACCTGTCACTAGCGCGCGGTGGTACGCCTCGAGACTGCTCCGCGCCTCTGGGGCTATGGCCGATCCCACCGGTGCCACCGGCGCTCGGGACGAAGTGGCGGCCGCAGCGCTCGGCGGTGTGGGTGCAGACTCGTCCGGTGCCTTTTTGCATCCAGGGAGCGCCACGAGCGCGACGCCGAGACACCACCTTGGCGCCACCCACGTGGGTGAGGCGGGTCGGGATGCCCGTGAGCGCGTCAGTTCGACAGATCCAGCGTGTAGCCCTGGCACGTCGTGTCGGAGGCGATGGCCTCGACCTTGACGAGGAATACCAGAGTGGTGTCCACGAACGGTCCAAGATTGATGAAGGGCGCCTTCGAGGGGTCGGGATCGGCGGCTTGGCCCGGCCCGCAGGTGCCGGCGATGCCAAAGGACCACCCGGTGGTGAGAAGCTTGCCGGAGTTGCCGCCTTCGGCCGCGGAGCAGGCGACACCCCCGGTGCCACCCGATGCACAACTCGTATAGACGTGGATGCGGACGTTGGCGTTTGACGACGGGTCCAGCGAAATCGACGGGCCGTAGCTGCACGACGAGGCGATGGGGAATTCGACCTTGAACCAGTCGACGTCACCGTCCGGAACCACCGTCCCACCGACGGACTGCGACGTTCCGACGCCGACGCTGATGGCTGGCCCGGCGTCCGCGGTGCCGCAGCTGTCCGTGATGCCTTCGTCGAAGCACTCGCAGCCGGTCCCGTGTGTCACGTCTCGGTCGTAGTAGTCGGTGTCGCAGAGCGTGATGCTGCACGTGCCGCTGAGACACGTCGTCGAGCTCGTGTTCGACGGCAGCGGCGTATCGCAGTCCGTGCCGCACCCGCCGCAGTTGTTGATGTCCGTGTTGATGTTCGTCTCGCACCCATCGTCCGGATCGCCGTCACAGCTCGAGAAGCCGCTGGCGCAGCTCGGCGCGCAGGTCCCGCTCGAACAGGA
Organism: Polyangiaceae bacterium; assembly: GCA_029261965.1. Classification (GTDB taxonomy): domain Bacteria; phylum Myxococcota_A; class Polyangia; order Polyangiales; family Polyangiaceae; genus JAJDAH01. Next base: position 2,411 of record JAJDAH010000475.1, on the reverse strand, counting down.
GGTCGTGCCGTTGGGGTTCGTGCATGTATTGAAGCACGATCCGCAGTTGTTGATCGACGTGTTCGTGTCGGTCTCGCACCCGTTGTTGGGCTGCCCATCGCAGTCTCCCGCGCCGACGGAACAGTTGGGCATGCACACGCCACCGCTGCAGGACGTCGTGCCGTTCGCATTGGTGCACTGGGTGTTGCAGGCACTGCAGTGGTTGGCGTCGGTCGAGAGGTTCGTCTCGCAGCCGTTGTTCTTGTTCCCGTCGCAGTCAGCGAAACCGGCGGCACACGACGGAGCGCAGATGCCCGCAGAGCAAGACGTCGTGCCGTTGGCGTTCGTGCACTGGGTGTTGCAGCCACCGCAGTTGTTGATGTCCGTCTGCGTGTTGGTTTCGCATCCGTCGATGGGGTTGCTGCAGTCCGCGAAACCGGCGTTGCATCCAGGCGCGCAGAATCCGCCGACGCAAGAGATCGTTCCGTTGGCATTCGTGCATTGAATCAGGCAGTTTCCGCAGGTATTCGGGTCGTTGTTCAGATCCGCCTCGCACCCGTCGTCGTCGTCCCCATCGCAATTGCCGAAACCGGCGTTGCAGGTCGGCGAGCAGAGGCCGCCCGAGCACGACGTCGAACCGTTGGGGTTGGTGCACCCGTTTCCGCAGCTGCCACAGTGGCTGGTGCTCGTATTCGTGTCGGTCTCGCAACCGTTGTTCGCGGCGCCGTCGCAGTCGTCCCACGGAGGTTGGTTGCAGGTCGGATCGCACGCGCCGTTCGTGCACATCGTTGGGCCGTGGGCATTGGTGCAAGCGTTGGTGCAACTGCCGCACTTGGTGACGTCGGTGTTGATGTTGGTCTCGCACCCGTTGCCCGTCATCATGTCGCAGTCGGCAAAACCCAGGTCGCAACCAATCTGGCATGTCCCCCCGACACAGCTTTCGCTGCCGGTAGGATTGTCGCAGAGCGAGTTGCACATGCCGCAATGCGGAAGACTCGTGAAGATGTTGGTCTCGCAGCCGTTGTCGAGATCGCCGTCACACGTGTCGAAGCCGGCCGAGCAGCTGGGTTGGCAGAAACCGCCGGCGCAGCCCGTCGTGCCGTTGGCGTTCGTGCATTGATTGGTGCAGCTGCCGCAGTTGTTGATGTCGTTGAACACGTCGGTTTCGCAGCCGTCGTTCGGGTCGCCGTCGCAGTCGCCCGCGCCGATGCTGCAAATGGGCGTGCAGGTCCCGGCGTTGCAGCTCGTCGTACCGTTGAGGTTGGTGCACTGCGTCGTGCAGACCCCGCAGTGGTCGACGTCGGTGTTGAGGTTCGTTTCGCAGCCGTTGTTCGGGTTCCCGTCGCAGTCCGCGAAACCGGCCGTGCAACTCGGGACGCAGGCGCCGGCGCTGCACGCCGTCGTGCCGTTGGCGTTCGTGCACGTGGTGTTGCAGGCCCCACAATTGTTCGCGTCGGTGTTGGTGTTCGCCTCGCAACCGTTCATCGCGTTGCCGTCGCAGCTGTCCCAGGGCGCCGTGCACGTGGGGCTGCAGCCGCCGAGTACACACGATGTGGACCCGTGAGCGTTGGTGCACGCGCTGTTGCAGGCGCCGCAGTGGGCCGTGGTCGTATTCAGGTTGGTCTCGCATCCATCGTCGACGTCGGAATTGCAGTCGCCGAAGCCCGAGTTGCACGACGGCGAGCAAGTGCCGGCCACACAGCTCGTCGACCCGTTGGGGTTCGAGCACTGGTTGCCGCAGGAACCGCAGTTGGCAGCGTCCGAATTGGTATTCGTCTCGCAGCCGTCGTTGGGGTCGCTGCAGTCCTGGAAGCCCGCAGTGCAAACCGGCGTGCAGTTGCCGAGTGAGCAGCTCGTGGAGCCGTTCGCGTTGGTGCAGCCGATTCCGCAGCCCCCACAGTTGGCGACGCTGGTGTTCAGGTTGGCTTCGCAACCATCGGTGGGATCACCATCGCAATCTCCGAAACCCGACGTGCAGTTCGGGTTGCAGGCGCCCCCGCTGCACGAGGTGGACCCGTTGGAGTTTGTGCATTGGTTGTTGCAGCCACTGCAGTGATTGACGTCGTTGTTCGTATTGGTCTCGCAGCCGTTCGAGGGGTCCCCGTCACAGCTGGCGAACGCACCGGAACATGTTGGCGAGCAAACGCCCCCGCCGCACACGGTCGACCCGTTCGGGTTCGTACACTGGAAGCCGCACGAGCCGCAGTTGTTGGTACTCGTGTTGGTGTTCGTCTCGCAGCCGTTGTCCGGATTTGCGTCGCAGTCACCGGCGCCGAAAGAGCAAGTCGGTGTGCAGGCCCCGAGCACGCACGCGGTGGTGCCATTGGCGTTGGTGCAGGTGTCGTTGCATGCCCCGCAGTTGTTGACGTCGCCGTTGAGATTCGTCTCGCAGCCGTTCGTCACGTCGCCATCGCAATCGGCGAAGCCCGCAG
>JAJDAH010000474.1 GCA_029261965.1 Polyangiaceae bacterium | reverse complement strand
AAGTCGATGACGTTTTCGCCGGCATCCAGGCGATCGACCGCCGCCTCGGTTTTCTCGACGTCGGCGGGATGAACGAAGTCGAGAAATGGACGCTCGAGCAACTCTTTTTCGGTGTAGCCGAGAACCGCTTCGAACGCGGGGTTGATGCGTCTGAAAAACGCGTCGGTTCCCGCGACGCAGAGCATGTCCAGCGAAAGGTTGAAGAACCGTTCCACATCTTCGATCGACGCTGCCCCCCCGGGCTTGTCGTCCGATCCGCTCACTGCAACTGGCGCAAGATCTCGGGATTTTGTCGGAGGAACGCAAACGCGAGAAGGGCGACCGCAGCGATGAGGAAAAGGGACACGAACACCTTCAGAGCTCGTCGTCGCGCGGGGGACACGACCGATACGTCCTGATCGAAGTCCCAGACCTCACCTCGCGCCGTTTGCACGAGGTGGGGCACCGACGGCCGATCACCGACTTTTTGATCCGCGCCCGGCCGCTCGTTCACCAAGGCGAGCGGTATCGAGACGGCGGGCGCCCGCGGCGCCCCGAGATCGAGCGGGGGCAGAGTAGATGGCGGCGAAGGCGCTGCGGTGGGTGCAGGCGCCGCGGTGGGTGCAGGTGGAGGGGGGTGGCTCGACTTGCGCGTGAGCGGCATCGGCTCCTCGGGCTCGTCGACGGCGACGATCGGTGCGGGAGGAATCGACCCGGGGCGCACTTCTTTCGGTGGCGGAGGCGGCTCACTCCTCTTGCGCACCAACGGCATGGGCTCGCCGGTGGCGCTCAACATCGGGGCGCGCGTCGGCGCTACGCTCGTCTCTGCCGGGGCCTTCGGAATGAAGCCACTTTGGCCGGTCGTTTCGAGCAGTTCGCGGTCGGCGGCGGGCAGCGCCGCTCGAAGTGCGCGCGCGAAGCTCGCCACGCTGGCGTAGCGATTCGAGCCCTTCTTGGCGAGCGCTCTCATCACGACCTTTTCGACCGCGGGGGGGATGCCACCACGGACGGTTTGCAGAGGTCTTGGCGAAGCGAGCATGCGGCGACACAAGACGGACTCGTCGTCCTTGCCGTCGAACGGGGGGGAGCCCGAGAGCAAGTGGTAGGCGACGGCGCCGAGCGAATAGACGAGCGCAGCCTCGCCGACGGTTTCTCCGAGCACCGCTTCGGGGCTCGCGTAGAGCACACTCACCCTGTCACCGGACGGCAGAGGTGCAGTGCGTAGAGATGGCTCCCGGAGCGCATTCGGTCGGAACATCGGCACCCGCGCGTGTATCGATTGCTCGTCGACGGCGATGTCCGCCGGTGTCGGCACGTCGCGCAGAAATCGCCTCGCTCCGTCGGCGCCTAGGGCGCGCGCGAGGGCGTCCACCGCGCCGATGGCTCTCAGTGGGCCGAGCTCGTGCCCCCGCTCGAGCATCGAGCACGCCCGCTCTCCCCCGACGGCTTCGGTGACGACGTAGGCGCACCCCCCATCCACTCCGAATGCGAGCACCGCTGGCACCGCAGAGGCCGTTCCTGCCTGAAGCGCGGAAGCCGCGGCGATCAGGTTTCGCCGCTCGTCGGCGGTGGCGCCGTCCAGAAGAAACGCGGTGACGGCCGCCGAATCCTCGGCGCGTCGGCCTGGATGGACGATGCACCCGCCACCCACGCCGACCGCTCTTCCAAGGAAAAACGCACCGGCGATGACACGCTGACCGTCCGTCGGCTCTGGTGAGCCACTCGTCATCTCACCCTTCAGGGTGCGGCTAATGCCTCCGCCCGGCAACACAGAACCACCGTCCGCCGAACTTTGCCCAAGGCGGCGGAGAACTGGGGTAGCTTTTGCGCGCTGCCATGGCGAAAAAGCAAAAACGGCTCACGAAGCGGGAGCGAAAAGAACTGCTCGGCAAGGGTCCGACCGGCGCACCGGCTGGACACATTCATTGTCTGTCGTGCGGTCGACACATCGAGCCAGGCGAGTTCAGCGCCAAGCCGGCGACCGCGAGCTGGCTGACTTGCGAGCACGGCTCACGCTTCGCCGCATGCGTCGACTGCGTGCCCGACGCCAAAGAGCGTCTCGCCGAGCACGATCGAACGGGCCAGCCTCCGAAGATGGCCGACGCCTGGCACTGAAGCGCGGCTTGTCGCCGGTTCGCTGCAGTCGTCAGGCCTGGCCTGCGGCGTGCTCGCGCGCGACGGGCTCGAACGGCGCGAAATCGCTCGGGGCAAAAACGGCACGTATACTGCTCTGTCTGCCACGCCCATGAGTCCGGAAACCAATGCGCTCATCGAGACCTACGGTCTCCCGCTCCAGCTCGTGCTGGCGATGTTCGGCATGGGAGCAACGCTCAGCGTTCGAGACTTTCTCCAAGTAGCGCGACATCCGGTCGGGCTCGCGCTCGGGCTCGCGCTGCAGCTTCTGTTAGTGCCGGCGCTCGCTCTCACGATCGTTCACACCGTCGGCCTGAGCAAAGGTTGGGCCGTGGGGTTGCTCTTGGTGGCCGTCGTACCCGGCGGAACCGTGTCGAACCTGTTGACCTTCATCGGTCGAGGGGACGCCGCTCTTTCGGTGACGGTGACGGCGGTCACGACGGTGGTCGCGGTGTTTTCTATTCCGCTGTTCTTGCCGGTGCTCACCGGCGGTGTCGACGTCGCTCTGCCCACCGCGCGAATCGTTCGCGACATTCTTCTCTTCCTGCTCACCCCGCTGGTCGTCGGCATGTTGGTCTTCCGCTTTCTGACCCAACACGCTCAGACGATCTCGAAGTGGTCGATCCGCGGAAGCCTCGCGCTGGTCGGGCTCATCACCGTCGGCGCGCTATCGAGCGGTCGCATCGACGTGCTCGGCTATGGCTTTGGGCCGCCGTTGGTGATCATCGCCTTCGGTACTACTCTCGCTCTCGTCACGCCGCAGCTCTGTCGTCTTCTTGGCCGGTACGATGAAGACACCGTGGCGCTTTCCGTCGAGGTCGTGGCGCGCAACATCGGCATCGCGCTCTTGATGGTGCGCTTCTTCTTCCCGGGCGAAGAGGCGCAAGCCCACATTCTGTACACGTGCCTCTTCTACGGAGGCGCGTCGATTTTTTTTGCGCTACCAATCCTGATACGACATCGCTTGGGCCGCGGCGCCGTGCTGCTGCGCCGGCCGTACCCGCGCGCCGCGAACGCGACTCAGTAACGGCGAGACTTCTTCAGAAAGCGACGGTTGTTCGGCGAGTACTTGGCCGTGCCCGACTCGAACCGGACGCTCGCGCGGCTGATGTCGAAGACCGCGCCCGGGATCGGTGCCCGGCCCGTCACCTTCACTTCTTTGATGACCTGGCGTTGGATCTTCGACTGCTCGGCGGAGTGTCGCTGAGACCGACGCACGACGCGCTTCTTCGTGCGCGTTGCCGCCGCCTTCGCCCCGGGCGCCACCTTCGCTGCGGGCGTCGCCTTCGCCGCCGGTTTCGGGGCTTTCTTTCCTTGCGCCAAGGCCGCCGGAGCGAGCGTCACCGCGAGAGCCAATACCGAGAGCTTGATGATCTTCATTTGGGCGGCCTCCCCTTCTTTAGTTAAGCGCCAATTGCTTACTCCGACAACTCGGGGGCCGTTTCCTTGGGCAGAGGGGCGTTTCACGTCGGACAGGTCGCCGACGAAACACCGTCGAGCAGGTCGTCTTCCGCGAGCGGCTGGGATCCGGGTCCAGACCGGCACCACGTTCAAAAAGACGAGAGCGCCGCATATCGCCGAAACATCATCCGCGTACACGCGAGATGACGTCGATCATCGGTTTTGACGCACTGAGTCCTAACAAAAGCTGGCGGAGGCCATCGAGCGGGGGTCGCGCGCGCACGTGCGCGCGAACGCTCGACAAAAGGTAGGCACGTCTGTTTCGAGTAGCCGCCTGGGCTACACCTTCGTTCGCTATCTGCTCGACTTCACAAGCGTTCTCGCTGTGCCCGCAGAGTTGGTGACCGTATACTCATCTGACGCCGGGGGACATTCCACGGCACACGCCTCGGAGATCGATTGTGAAAAGCTCACTCCTGCTCACCACCGCTCTTCTTTGTGTCGCAGCAGTAGCGGCGTGCTCCGAAGCAAAACCGCGCAGCACCTTCGCCGGCGGCGTCGGCGGATCTGGTGCGCAAGGCATGGGCGCGGCGACCGGCCAGGGGGCCGTTGGTGGCATCGGCGTCGGCGGAGGCGTCGGCGGCTTGGGTGTCGGTGGCGGCAACCCGGGAACCGGCGGTGCGGGAGCGGCCGGCGGCGGCACCGGCATGCCGGTCAACATCGACGAGTGCCAGCTCGACGCCGGCACGGTGAGCGCGCTCGAAGGCGGCGGACCGATCGCCACGCGGTTTCTCTATCCCTACGACCAGACCGTGTTCCCCCGCGGGCTCGCCGCCCCGGTTCTTCAGTGGGACGACCCAGGCGGCACGCAGTCGGGCTTGTTGAAGATCACCTCGCAGCTCTTCACCTACCGGGGTTGCTTCACGCCGACCGCGCCGGGGCAGTTCCTCATTCCACAACACGTGTGGGACACGGCGCTCGCGCAAGCCTCGGGGCCGGCCGATCCGTTGGTCGTCGAGCTGACGACGATGGGTGGGGGTGGCGTGTCCGGACCCATCGGCATGCGCTGGGTGGTGGCACCGGCGACGCTCAAGGGCGCCGTCTACTACAACACGTACAACTCACCGCAAGCCGGCAACAATGGCGCGGTGATGCGCGTGCTGCCGGGCGGTGGAGCGCAGACCTATCTCTTCGAGCCCGGGGTCGCGCCGTTCGGACCATGCGTTTCTTGCCATTCATTGAGCGCGAACGGCAGCCGCATGCTCGCCATGCGACATCAATACCCGATTCTGGGCGGTGTCTCTGCGCCGACGGGCCAGAGCTACGTGGTTGGCAACCCGCCGCAGATGACCGTCGGGAACATCGAATCTTCGTTCGCCGCGCTCACCCCGGACGGAAGCCGCTACATCTCCAACGGGGCGCCGTTTCCGCCGGGATTGTCGACGACGTTCCCGCGCGCGGCGGGCAACGTGCTCGCGACGGCGGGGCCGAGCGTGTCGTCGCTGCACGACGCGGTGAATGGCGCGTCGCTGCCGGCACCCGGCTGGGACGGCGTCATCCAGTTCGCCCTGATGCCGCAGTTCTCTCCCGATGGGACGAAGATCGTCTTCAACCATCACGAAGCGGGCAACGGCAAAGTCCTGGCGATCATGGACTACGACCAGAATTCGAACGGTTTTTCGAACTACCGGGTGCTCTGGGACGCGAACGGAAAGATCCCGAACGATTGGTACCCGGCTTGGCCGTTCTTCACGCCGGACAGCCAGCACGTCGTCTTCGGCGTGAGCAACACCAACGAGTACGTGAGCGAGATCCCCAACGATCTCGGCATCCCCTTCATCTTCCACCTCGGCGATCTCTACATCGTCGAGGTCGCCAGCGGTGCATCGACGCGCCTCGACCAAGCGGGCGCGCGAATCAACACCGTCTTTCCCGGTCGCGACGAGGGGCGCGAGTTCTATCCCACCGTCAGCCCCGTCGCTGCCGGCGGCTACTACTGGCTCTTCTTCACCAGCCGTCGTCAGTTCGGCAACACCCAAATCGTCACCCCCGAGGATGCCGCGGGCAAGAACATCTGGGTGAGCGCGCTCACCATTGGCGGCGCAGGGGGCACCGACATCAGTCACCCCGCCTTCTTCCTGCCGGGCCAAGAGCTCGAGAGCGGCAACCACCGCGCCTTCGCTTCCCTCGAGCCGTGCAAAGCCGACGGCGCGCAGTGCAGCACCGGCGTCGACTGCTGCTGCGGCGGCTGCCAATCGGGGGTTTGCGGTTGTCCCATGGGTTGCTCGCAAATCGACGAGCGGTGCGAAACCTCGGCGGATTGCTGCGATCCTGGCGCCCAGTGCATCGGCGGATTCTGCGCGTTCGTCATCCCGCGCTAACCTCCGCCGCGCGACGATGGACGCGCGGCGCTTCTCCCCAGCCTCCGAACGAAACCGCGAGCCGATCCTCGAGGTCTTGCGTCTGCTATTGCCGGAGACCGGGACCGTGCTCGAGCTCGGTAGCGGCAGCGGGCAGCACGCGGCGTACTTTGCGAAAGCACTTCCGGCCTTGCAGTGGCAACCGAGCGACAAGACCGCCGAGGGCTTCGACTCGGTAGCCGCGTGGGCCGAGAGCGAAAGCGCCGCGAACGTTCGGCCCCCGGTCGTGCTCGACGTGACGAGCGACCAGTGGCCCGTCGAGAACGTGGAGGCGGTCTACAGCGCGAACGTGATTCACATTTCTCCCTGGGACGTTTGTCTCGGGCTGATGCGCGGCGCGGGTCGTTGCCTCGGCCCAGGCGGCGTGCTCGTGCTTTACGGTCCGTTCCGCATCGGCGGCGAGCACACCGCCGAGAGCAACGCCGAGTTCGACCAGAGCTTGAGGAGCCGCGACCCGAGCTGGGGCATTCGCGATCTCGAAGCCGTGGCCGACGCCGCGGAAGCCAGCGGATTCGATCTCGAAGCTCGGGTTCCGATGCCCGCGAACAACCAGACTCTCGTATTCAAACGTCGCTGAAGGAGGCGGGCCGCCATGAGTTTCTACATCGTGATCGAAATCGAAGTGACGGATGCCGACGCCTACGCCGAATATGTCGCGCGGGTTCCGGAGACGGTCGAGAAGTACGGCGGCAAGTACCTCGTTCGCGGGGGTGCGGTGGTCACGCTTCAGGGCGACTGGAAACCCGAACGAGTCATCGTGCTCGAGTTTCCGAGTGCGGAGCAGGCGAGCACTTGGGCCTTCTCTCCCGAGTACTCCGCGGTGTCGCCCATCCGCGAAAAGGCGGCGAAGACACGCGCCATCGGCGTGCAGGGTGTCGATTCTCCGGCCTGAACGGCCTCGCGGGCGAATGCGCTGGCCCGCACGCCGACTGCTGCCGACAAGAACGCCGCGGCGGGGGGTGCCCCCCAAAACAAAAATAGTCGCGAGTGATCTACACGGCGAATCGAATTCGGCGCGTTGCTCAGGTCGCGTGCCGACGGCGGCGGGCACCGGCTAAAGCGGCGACCGCGAGAACCAGCATCCACGCGCGCGAGGAGGCCGAGCCGGCGGCGCGGCAGCCGCAACCACCCGAGCCCGACGAGGATGCGCCGTTGCCCGCCGCGCCAGCGCTCCCGCCGGATGGGTTGCCCGCCATTCCAACGGCTCCCCCCGTGCCGCTGGATCCCGAGGAGCCGCCGGATCCCGACGTGCCTCCGGCTCCGGGTGGAGTGCGATCGCGCGCGTTCGGCGAGAGGTTCGTCTCTCCGGGTGCCGTCGTCTGCATGAAGCGCATGATCCAGTAGCTCGCGAGCAAGTCACCGCCGGGGTTGAGCCGGTCGTTGCCGCCACCGTTGACGAAAAATGAGCTCGACCGCGCGTTGAAGTTGGAGTTTGGGCGGATCGACGGGTGCAGCGCCTCGGTGGCGATGGGGTCGCCGTCGACGTCGATGCCGGCGATGTCGATGATGGTCGTGCCGTCGATGGCCACGCACTGGCGCGCGGCGATCTCGGCCGCGTCGCAGTTGATGCGTTCGAGGTTCCAGTAGGGGCCGAGCGTGAAACCTTCGAGCAAATCGGCGATCTCCGCCACGAGCGCCGGGTCGGTGCCGCGGTCGCTGAGGGTCAGGTAGACGGCGTGCCAGAGGGGCTGATCCGACAGCTTGGCGGTGTAGCTCTCGCCGGCCCGGTCCCACCAGCCGGTTTCGAGAAACTCGCGGATGACCGCGCTCACGGCCGGATCTTTTTCGGTGTAGAGCGCGAGCCAAAGCGCGACGGCGCTCATGTCTGGGTTGTCGGTGTTGGTGTTGATGCCGCGGTAGATGTAGTCGAGCGAGTCGCCGTAGTCGGTGATCTTGCCGAGAAAATCGCGGTTCACGTGCAGCTCCTCGTACAGGAACTGCTCGAGCCGCGTGTCGCCCGACACGTGGTGCAGGCCTTTGATGACACCGAGCGCCATCACCGTGTTGAAGAGATCGTAGGCGCCGGACTCTTCGGTGACGTAGACCTTCTGAAGCGATAGCGGGTTGAGGTCGTGAAAGATCGTCGGCCGACCGTCGGCGTCCATGATGATGAGGTCGTACTCGCCGCTCCCCGCGAGCCCGAGGGCGGCGATGTCGCGTTTGCTCATCAGCATCTCGCCCACGCCGCGCGCGTCCTCTTCGAGGCGGGTCACGAGCGCTTGCTCGATGTCGGGATCGCCTTTCATCGCGTCGTAGAGCAAGGTCATGCCGAACACCTGCCCGACGAGCTGGTCCTTCGAGAGCGAATCGTCGAACACCCACGTGTTCGGGGGCAGCTCGCCGCCGGAGTTGTCGTCGCGCCAGGTGCCGTTGTTCTTGACCGGTGGGAGCGGGTTGCCGTTGCCGTCCGAGAGCGGGGTGAGCATGGGAATGGTTCCCGGCAGCGGCGGGTCGGCCGGATCTTCGGGCACGCGCCGGCGAATGCCTCGCGCGACGAGTCCGCCGCCTCCGGCGACGACGTAGTGCACGTGCCACGACTCGGCGGCGCGCACGACCCTGGCGCGAGCGCGGGCGAGATCGCTCGCCGATCCGCCGTCGCGTTTGAGGGTCAGGTACTCGAACGCCGTCGCGGCGAGCGCGACGCCACCAAAAAAGCCGAGGTCTCCGTGCTCGCCGTAGCGCGACAGGATTTCGAACGGATGTTTGCCGGTGACGGCGACGAAGTCGTCCGACGCCGTCTGCGCGAGAAACTGGTCGACCGTCACGCGCTCGGGATCGAGCACGTGGGCGTCGAGCGACAACCCCAAAGAGCGCGCGTTGATCTCGTAAAATTGCCGGGCGTGCCGGGTCATCGTCTCGTCGAGCACGGGGTGTGCACCGGCGGGGAAAATGGGCTCGGCGTTCACCGCCGAGGACAACAGAGCGATCGCGCCGGCAAGAGGAAGGAAGAAGTTTTTCAGGCTCACGCGGCCGAGCATATCTCGGTGGTGGTGGCGATCCACCAGGCCTCAATCGTTGAGAAAATAGAACAATTGCATCGAGCTATTCGAATAAATGCACGGATCCTCCGCCGTCCCGTAACTTCGTGGGCCCAACGACGTACGACGTGGGGAGGAGCAACCTGATGGCTCGAAAATGGCTTGGTTTGTTGACACTGGTGGCTGCCGCGGCGTGCGGAGGTTCGGGCGGCGACGGCGACGCGCCGGCGAACGGCCAAGAGCTCTACGAGCAGCCGCACTCGGACGGAAATACGTTCGCCTGCGCTTCGTGTCACGCGCTGAGCGAGCCCGCTGGCGACGGCTTTCGCCGCCCAGGTCATCCCATCGGAGACGCAACGCGACGCCCAACTTACAAGAACGGCCAGCTCACGAGCTTCCTCGACGCGGTCAACGTGTGCCGCACGGAATGGATGGCCGCGGACGCGTGGGCGTCCGGCGACGCGTCGTTTACGGCGCTCCAGAGTTACCTCGATGCGCGCGCCACCGAACCCGAGGCTCCGGCGTTGAGCTTCGAGGTCGTGCAGCCGCCGGCGGATTTGATGGGCGGCGATCCCATGGCGGGTCAGACGTTTTTCAACGGGGCGTGCGCCGTTTGCCACGGCAAGGACGCGCTCGGCACCGAGCGCGCCCCTCGGCTGGTGGGCGATCTGTTGACCGAGGAGCTGGTCGGGCTCCGGGTGCGAACCAGCGGTCTACCGAACAGCACCGCGTACCAAGGACTCACCGGTGGGCGAATGCCGTTCTGGGCCGCGGACCGGATTTCGGACACAGAGCTCCTCGACGTCGTAGCGTTCGTGTTGGGCAACGCCCCGCCGATCGTCGATCCCACCGGCGCGGGCGGAACTGGCGGTGGAGGCGGAACTGGCGGCGGCGGCGGGATGGGCGCCGCGCCGAGCAACTGCGGCTCGACGCACCCCAAGGTAGGGCAAACGGCGACGCTCGCGACGCGCGCGCACATGGTCTCCGGCACCGCGACGATGGTCGACGACTGCACCATAGAGATCACGAGCTTCAACTTCGACGGCAATGGCATCAACGTGCAGTTTTACGGTGCCATCGGCGGCGACTACCGAAACGGGTTTTCGATGAGCGGCGACATCCGCCGCTCCGAGGGCTACTCGAACGAAACGATTCGGGTCGACATTCCGACGGGGCTGAGCCTCGACGATCTCGACGGGATCAGTGTGTGGTGTGTACCGGCACGCGCGAGCTTCGGCGACGGGAGCTTTCAATAGCGAGCGAGCGCGAGCGATCGTGAACGCCCGTGGCGCGTGGTGGTGAGCAGACTCCGAGCGGTCGAATCGGGGTGACGCGGCGAACGAATCGCTGAGCCCTCGGCGGAGCTTTGGCGATTGCGCGCGCGTTCGTTCGACGTCGGTCCCGCGGGTGATCGAACGAAAGCTCAATCATTCGCGAAGCTTGGTGATTTTCTTCCGAGCGCGCGTAACCCATTGACCGCTGCGCCGTACGAGCGGCTCACGGCGGAGCGCCGTCGAGCACTTTTCTGCGCGGCGCCTCCGGAGGAGAAAATCTCATGAGGCTCAAAGCTTGGACGATTCTTGCGACAGTGTTGGTGCCTACGGTCCTCGTTGGCTGCGGTGACAGCAACAAATCCGACGACGGAACCGGCGGCGCCGCGGGGGCGGGAACTGGGGGCGCGGCTGGAGGCGGCACGGGTGGCAGCGGTGGCGGAACCGGCGGAACCGGTGGAACCGGCGGTGGCACGGGCGGCATGGGCGGCACTGGCGGCACTGGCGGGGGAACCGGTGGCAGCGCGGGCATGGCGGGCAGCGCCGGCATGGCGGGCGCGGCTGGCGCCGGAACGAGCTTCACGGTGCGCATCGAAAACGTTAGCGGCTCGACCGCACGTCCAACGCCGCTCGCCCCCGGAGTCTGGGCGGTGCACACCGGCGCAGATCCGTTCTTTACCGCCGGCATGGCGGACCGCGGAGACGGCCTCGAAGGTGTGGCCGAGGACGGCGACGCCGCGGCGCTCGGCGCGTCGGCAGCGGCGGACACGGCGCTCGCTTCGAGCGGAATTTTCAACACCCCCGACGGAGCGACGATGCCGGGACCCGCGACGCCGGGTGGCGCTTACGAGTTCACGGTGACGGCGGAGCCCGGGGACAAGCTTTCGTTCGCGACGATGTTCGTGCAATCGAACGATCTGTTTTTCAGCCCGGACGGCGCGGGAATCGACCTGTTCGACTCGAGCGACAACCCCGTCAGCGGCGATGTGACGGCGATGGTTCAGCTTTGGGATTCCGGAACCGAGGCGAACGAAGCTCCGGGCAACGGTCCCAATCAGGCGCCGCGGCAAACGGGCTCGACCGGAGCGACCGAGGGTGGTGTTGCCGCGTACACGAACACGACGCGCGGCATGCCCATCGGCACGAAGCTGGCAAACGTTACCGTGACGGAGGCGTCCGGCGTTTTCACGATCTCCTACGAGAACGTGTCCGGTACGTCCGGCGCGCTGGTGACGCCGCTGTCGCCACTGTTCTGGGCGACGCACTCGGCCACCTATTCGCTGTTCACGCCGGGCTCTGCGGCGACCACGGGCCTCGAGCGAATCGCCGAGGATGGCGACGTCTCGGTGCTCGAAACCGAGGCGCTCACTGCCGCCGGGCTCGGGACCTCCGGCACGGTGGCCACCGGCACACCGCCGGGCATGACCTCGTCGTTCATGGTGACGCCGACCATGGCGGAGCCGTTCTTGAGCTTCGCGACGATGGTGGTGCAGTCGAACGATGCGTTCTTGGCCGTCGGCTCCGGCGGAGTTCGCCTGCTCGACGCGGCTGGCGCCGTGCGACCGACCGCCGACATCGAGGCGGACATCGCCCGCGAGCTCGCCGTCTGGGACGCCGGAACCGAGCTCAACGAGGTGCCCGGCGTCGGCGAGAACCAGGTGCAGCGCCAAGGTCTGGCGAACACCGGGCCGGCGGACACGGACACGAACGTGCGCCGCTACGACGACTCGACGAACGATCTCGCAGGTCCCGGTGCCGGCGGCATCGCGTCGCTCACCATCGTCAATGCTGGCGGGCTCGCCTTCGACGTGACGCTGACGAACACGAGCGCTGGAACACCGTTCCCGGCGATGCTGACACCGGTGGCATGGGCCGCGCACGACGCGACGTACAGCTTGTTCACCCCAGGCATGCCGGCGACCGCGGGACTCGAGAGCCTGTCCGAAGACGGCGCGACCGCGACGTTGCTCGCGGAGCTCGGCGCAGCGTCGGGGGTGAGTTCGTCGAACGCCATGGGCGCCGGGCCCATCATGGACGGCGGAATGTTCACGTTCCAGGTGACCATGACCGCGACGAACCGCTGGCTCAGCATTGCCTCGATGGTGGTGCCGTCGAATGACACGTTCCTCGCCTTCGGCTCGGCGGGCATCGAGCTCGTGAACGCGGCGGGCGCGGCGCGAACTCAGACGATGATCGACAACGACATCGCCGCGATGCTCGCCGCATGGGATGGCGGCACGGAGCAAAACCAGGCGGGCGCGTCGGGTCCCGACATGGCGAGCATCAGCACCGGCACCGGCGACGACGAGGGCGCAGGCACCGTGCGAATGGTCAGCGATCCGGTGTGGGGTTACCCCGCCGTCGACGACGCGATCGTCGTCACCATCACACCGAACTGAGGTCCGCCTCAGAGCTAGCGCTCAGGCGGCGCGGCGCGGTCGAGGCGTCGGGATGACTCGCGAGAGCTTCCCGACGCGCTCGAGGGTGAA
>JAJDAH010000473.1 GCA_029261965.1 Polyangiaceae bacterium | reverse complement strand
CGAGCTGCAGCTCGAGAAGCGCTCGCTCCGCCAACAGGATCGAGGCAACCGAGGACGTGCCGGCCTGATAGCCCCCGAGGACCGACTCGAAAACGGTTTCCGCCTGCGGCAGGAGTGTCCGACGGTAGAGCCGAACGCGTCGAGCACTGTCTCTCACATCGGAGAGAACCTTCTCGAGCGAGGCCGCCGCTCGATCGCGAGCAGCTCCTTTTCTCGCCCGATGAGCAGCGCTCAGCGCGAGCGCTTCTTGCTGCTGATCCTGGTACGCCGCTCCCCAGATCGGGAGCTTCACGGCCAGAGAGACGACGATCGGATCGTTGCCGGCGCCCTGGCCGCCCGTCTCGATGTACTCCGCGCCAACGACGAAGCCGGGATAGCGATCCGCGCCGACAGCGCGAGCACGCTCGCGCTGGGATTCGGCCAAAGATCCGAAAGCCTGAATTCCGGGATGCGAGAGCGCTGCTTCGCGAAGCCGGGCTTCGTCCTCGGCGACGCGCACCAACATTGGTGGCGTGTTCGCGATCGGAGTTGGCGTCGCCCGGTCGGCGCTGACGGTGGCGAGCAACTCCGCGCGCGCGGAGCGCTCCGCCTCGTCGAGCCCCGACACCACGTCGGTAATCCGTGAAACCGCCAGATCGAGTTGACCGAGATCCGCGAGCCCGCTCTGCCCTATCTCCACGCGCGCGCGAGCCAGCGCCGAAAGCTGCCCGAGCAGCTGCTTCTGGTCGCGCTCGACTTCGCGCGTCCTCTGAATCAGCCAGAGCTTCCAGTACGCTTCGGCAACTCGTCGCGCGACTTCGAGCGCGGCCGCCTCGTAGCGCTGACGAGCGCTACGAGCGGCGAGGCTTGCGGCGTCCGCACCCGCCGTCAGCTTACTCGGCCAAGGGAACGCTTGAGAGACCGCGAACTTGTGTCGTTGGGGCCCGACCCGGGTTTCCACCGAGCGAACGAAGTAAGCGTAGCTGACGGTGGGCTCGGGCAGACGACGCGCGGGCGCGATTCGGTAGGTTGCCGCGCGCCATTCTTCGAAGGTCGCCCGAAGCTCGGGCGTATCCGCCAGCGCGCACGCCAAATACTGGTCGAGAGCTCCGTCGAATCGGCACCCTGCGGTTTTCTTCGATGGTGGCGAGTGTTCTCGAGCAGCCCCGCGTTCGATCCGGGTGAAGTCCTGGTTCGCGCCACGTTCGAGCCCCGTGGCGCAACCAGAAGCCATCGCGAGCGACAAGATGCACGCCGTCAGCCTCGCCGACATCAAGGAGCCGATGCCCATTCGGATTCCCCACCACACCGGGGCATCTTCTTGCCCATGTATGGATTCGAAATCTTTGCGTCTTTCTGGACCCACTTCTTGTAGCCAGCGGCCATCGGGCACTCGAACACGTGCAGCCCCTTCCGGAGCGACGGATCCGCGGTGAGCAGCGCCACGAGGTGCCGACTCACCTCGCCATAGGCGAGCCGCGCTTCGTCGATGCCCGCTGCACTTTTTTCCTTCAGGTCGCTGGCCGTCTTGCTCAGGGCCTCGAAGTGCTTCTTCGATTCAGCAGAGCCCTGAGCCGCCGCTGCTGCCGAAGATTTCGAAAGCTCCTCTGCCGACGCAGCGAGATCTTTCGTCTTGTCGTCCGCCAAGATCGCACGGATTTTTTCGTAGGCCCGGAGCACGGTTTTCACCGATTCGTCAGCCTTGTTTTTGGTCGCCGGATCGGCTGCGGATGCACTAACCGGCTCGGCGGAGGCTTCCGCTTTTTGCTGTTCGCAACCCGCCACGGAAATCCAAAGCGCAGCGGTAATGAGTGAAATGCGTAGTTTCATGTCGTTCCAACCTGTTTCTCGTACGTCTTCTTGTTTCCGCACCGCGGCGTCGAGCCGCGAGGGGCGCGCCGATGGCGCGTGCGTGTCTCCTGAACGTGGCCGGTACTCCCGCGTTTTCGGGAGCACAGGAACGCCAACGAGCAGCGACGGCGCACAGGCGCGGCGTCACCGGGCTCGGGCGAGCGGGGCCTCGACTAGTTCAGAAGAGCGCAGTGCTGAATGTAGATGGGGGGGCCGTTGGGTGGCGGCCCACGCGCGCGGGTCGGCTCATGCACACTGAAACCGACCGCTCGCTCGACGGAATACGTCCGCGGGAGTACGGCCAAGATCCCGGCCTGCGGGACGTCGCTCCCGTTGTTGTCGCTCACGGACGCCGGATGATGCTGACCGGTCACGACGGTCGCGTCGCAGCAGTCGGGAACATCCGCCGTAGCGTCTCGAGACGGCTCTTCGGTTTCTGCCGGCGCGCAGCAGCACGAGGGACCGATGGTCCCCATCATGCGGCACTCATAGAGCACCCGCGCGATCGCCGACGACGGGACCAACATCCCGAGGGCGAGGGCTAGCGCCAAGAGGCGGGCAAGGAAACGCCGCATGTCGAAAGTCAGCCTAGCGCCATGCCGGGGCCGTGGCCAGGACGGGCGATCGGGGTCATGGAACAGTCTCGCGCGAGTCATGTTCACGCAGGGCCGTCGCACGAACCGTGCCTCGACCGACACGTGCCGCGCGCGCCGGGCTTTTTCCGTCCTGGCTGTGGGCGGGCGCGAACGAATTGCGCTCGGGACGCTGACGACGCATCTCGTGCACCGATGACGACTAAACCGGCGCGGTCGTCTTGCGTTTGAAGCGGCGCCGGATGCGCAGATGTTCGCCCGTTCGGCGGCTTCCGCCGGGCTCAGCTTCACTTCGACAGATCGACAGGGAGCGACTCCGTCCAAGCGAACAGTTGCACGCCGACGATGGCGCCCACCCATCGGTGCAAAGCGTACTGGCGACGACTCACTCGCGCACTCTAACGCGGCCCGCGTCATCGGCTGTCCACGGGCGGCGGCGTGAGAATATTCGCCAGGATTCACAATATTGTGAAGCGCGCGGACGTGCCCCTCGCGCGTCCTTGCGGGGAGCCATCAATCGTCCTAGCTAGGGCTCCCAACTAGCTCTTCGCGGTCCGCTGGGGCGACCCTCCCGCACCGCAAGGGAGGATCCGAATGGTCACGAGACGCGACATGCTTGCCACCGGGATCGCCGTCGCCAGCGGCGCGGCCGTTCTTGCCCGCGCGCGGTCGTCGAATGCTTCCCAGCTCGATCGTGGCGGTCGCGGCTGGGAAAAGTCGTATTCAGGCAGTCCGGAGAACGCGCCGGCGGAAGAGCCCGGACAGCCCGGAAAGCACTACCAACCCGTGGTCACCCCGAGCGGCGCGTCGCTACCGTGGAAGATCGTCGACGGGGTCAAGGTCTACCATCTGATCGCGGAGGAGCTCTGGCACGAGTTCGCCCCGGGCTTGAAAGCGAAGTGCTGGGGATACAACGGGCGAGTGCACGGCCCGACAATCGAAGCGGTCGAGGGAGACCGCGTGCGCATCTACGTCACGAACAAGCTCATCGCCCCGACGAGCGTTCACTGGCACGGCATCTACCTGCCG
>JAJDAH010000472.1 GCA_029261965.1 Polyangiaceae bacterium | reverse complement strand
ACTCCTCGTCGGTGCACAGGCGTTTGGCGCCGCGCTGGCACGCCGCTTGAGCTTGGTTCTTGGTGATGTAGCCCTGGGGATGCACGCCTGGGCGACTCACGGCGAGCGCACGCTTTCCTTTGACGCCTTCGTAGGGAGAATGTTCGGCTAAGACCTCGCCCGAGTCATCGACGATGACCGTGCTGGCCTCGTACTGGTCGATGCAGAACCGGTCGGCGATCTCGACCATGCGCTCGGGGCAACGGGCTTTGCTCGAGGCCATTGGAATCGACGCGATCCCACCGAGCGCTCGCAGAAGCAGATCACGTTCCGATGCGGGTTCGGCGTCGTTCATGGCGACGACGGCCAGGGCGGCTGCCCCGCCAACGCCGGCGATACCGAAGCTGATCGCTCCGATGCGGACGCCACGCGACACCATGCGTCGAGCTTGAACCGAAACGTGGCCCTCCCCAACCCGGGGACGCCCGCGCGTGGCCGTACTTCCAGGGCGAGGCGATTTTTGCGGCGCCTAAACCATCGGCTCGGCGCTCTTCGTATCGGTCGACGGGCGCGCGCCTCTCAGAATGCGTACGCCGAAGTCGAGTCGGATGAAGCCGAGCAACGCGAGCACGATCGCGATGATGCCGCCAGCGGCGATCCACTTGTTGTAGACCTTGGTGATGTAGACCGAACCTTGGCCGATGGGGGGGAGCTCCAGGGGCTCGACCGGGAGGCCGTATCGCTCTGCGAGCAGACGGATCCGCGAAATGTGCACCAGAGGTACGTCCCGCTTTGCGAACCGCAGCATGACGGAGTCGGGGATGTCCGCGCCGCGGGGTGGCCTTTCGTTCAGCCCGGGCTTGAACTTCTTTTTTCCGACGTGCGTTCCGACCGAGGCGCTGCCACCGCCGACGTTGATGTAGGCCGCAAAGCGTTTTCCGCCGGATCGCTCGGTGTAAATCGCCATGCGCTGCTCGACGCTCTTTCCGAGAGATTCGGGAATGATGGCCTCGAGCTCGTTTCGCTCGATGGCCGCATCGATGAGTGCCAGGCCGCTCTTGGTGATGCCGACCCCGCGGTCGTCGATGCCGCCGCGAGAGGCGGCGGCGCTACGGAAACTGATGAGCTTGTTCTCCGCGAGGGTGCGTTCCATGTCGAGCCAGAGGTAGGTGGGGTGGTTGGCGCCCCACTCCGACGACGACGTGCTCGCGATGATGACGGGCTCGAGCTCCAGTGTCTCGATCGCCGCGTAGACGCACAGATTCAGAGAAGGGAAAGATCCCGA
This sequence comes from Polyangiaceae bacterium, assembly GCA_029261965.1. Taxonomy (GTDB): domain Bacteria; phylum Myxococcota_A; class Polyangia; order Polyangiales; family Polyangiaceae; genus JAJDAH01. The sequence continues at coordinate 1,586 of JAJDAH010000472.1, read as the reverse complement.
CGTGGCGACAGCGATTGCGTCCCCCTTCGCGACGCCGGCTTCCTTGAGCAAGTGCACGATGACCGCAGCGAAGTTCGGGTTCGTGCTCGTTCTTTTGGCACTGAGGAACCCCGTGTTCGACGTGACGGAGGTGACGCTCTCCCCGATCATGCCAGTTTCGGCCGGATCGACCTGCGGGTCGATTCGCATCCCGAGCTTGATCTTTTCTTCCTTGATCGCCTCCATGCCGTCGCGAGCGAGCTTTGCGGCGGCAATTTTGGCCTCGTAGTGAGGTTGCCTCTGCTCGGACAGGAGCCGTTCGGTCGCGACGAGCATCACGACCGACACCGCCGCGATCATCACGAGGGCAGTTCGCGAGACCCGCTGCGGGCGCCAATAGATCCGCTTCACAGGACCCTGAGCTCCGATCCCACGATCAGGACGAGCGCGAGCCTGACGACGACCGATGCCGTGATCATCGTCGCCACGGTTTCGAGTACGCCCTGCCGATCGAGCCAAATGGCGATCAACCCGGGGATGATGAATCCGATGACGTCCACCCCTGCTCCCCCGACTGGGCCGAGCTCCGGCGCCGCCCATCTGACGAGCATGCCCACGAGATAGCCGACGAGAATCATCAGCACCGTGCGCCGACGCCCGTAAACGATCGCGAAGGAGCTCAACGCGTGCACGATGGCGAACGTCACGAAGCCCGCCGCGATAGTGACGGCGATGTCGACGGGTTTTGTCAGGCTGAGCGCGAGGTAGCCGGGCACGATCATGCCGCCCGCGGCGACTCCGAACAACTCGGTAAACAGCAGGCTGACCGCGAGACCAATGCCTACCGACAGCGGTAACAGCTCGTTCATGCTCCCACCTCCACCGCGACCGAGCGGTTCTTGAAGTAGCGCACGAGGTCCAGACCGCCGTCGCCCACATTACCGAGGCCCATGACGATGGCCTTCTTTCCAACGAGTGCAATGACTCGCTCGAAAATTTCTTCGATGCTGAGACCTTCGGCAAAAACGAACCTGCCGGGATCGAGCCCGGCGGCAGCCGCAGCGCGGGCAAAGAGGTACGTGCCGCTTCCCATCAACACGACGTGCTCGGCGTTGTCCCATTTTGCGAGCTCGGCGCCGAGTTGCATGCTCCGGTCCGGGCGGTCGGCACGGCAGTTGAAGATCGCGATGGCTTGCTCGGCGTTTGGATGACGTTCAAAGGCCAGGTCCCAGATTTGCTTTGTCGAAACGGGATCGTTCGCCGCGAAACCATTGATGAAAGTGAGGCGTCGGCCAAAGAAGTCGAGTTCGTGCTCGGTCATGGCACCGGGATCCGGCGTGGCCTCGTGCATTCCTGCCAGGGCTGTCTTTCGGTCGACGCCGAGATCCTCGCAGACCTTGAGCGCGATCGCGATGTTGTCGCGGTGCTCGGTGTAGCGAAAGCCGGCGAGGTCTTCGGCCGTGATCTCTGCCCGCGCGTCGTCATCCACCCAGGTGACCTCGGTGCCGCGGTCCTTGGCGGCGTCCGCGAGGATCGTCCGCTGATTCTGCTCGGCGCTGTAGAGCTTTCCTCTTACGGGAACCATGCCCGCCAGGGCCCGGGCGACG
>JAJDAH010000471.1 GCA_029261965.1 Polyangiaceae bacterium | reverse complement strand
CAACGGCTACCAGTTGACGCGGTATGGGCATGCCGTGGTCACGGAGGAATCGAATGAGCGCGCCGCGGTCGACACGTCGAAGGCCGCCGGGGGTGCGGTAGGCGGGGAGTAGCTCTTTGTCGATCCAGCTGACGACCGCGGAAGGGCTAGCGTTGAGGAGCTTCGGGACCTGATGCGAGCTGACGTAGTGTTCGGGAGGCATCTCCCGACGAGGTGGTGGGCCTGTGAAAATCGCAAGTATGCGAGCTACGGATGGTCGGACGTTCAGGATTCGCGCGCTTGTGCGGCGAGCCGAGTGGGCTGTACATTCCGCCCATGGCAACGAAGAGGCTCGGACGAAAAGGAACCGGCGCGAGCGACTTCATTCGCAAGCAGCCACCGGACATGAAGGCCAGAGAGGTCGTGGAGGCGGGCAGGATGGCCGGCCTCAAGTTCTCCCCGCAGCTCGTCTACAACGTGCGGGGGAGCACGAAGAAGAAGAGCAAGCCGGCTGCGGGTCGTGCGTCGACCGAGGCTCGGTTCCGGCGGCTGGTCGTCGAGTTGGGCGTGACGAGGGCGAACGAGCTGGTGAGCGATGTCGAGGCCGGCATGAAGCGGTTGATCGCGGGCTGACGCGCCGTCAATTTTTCGAGCGTCCAAAGACGGACGGAGAGCCGGGCGCCCAGCCTACTGCCTCCCGCGCGCACGTGGGTAACGCTCGCCGGCCTCGTTGGCTCGCGTGGGCATCTGGCCCTGTCGTTCGGCGGCGTGTCGGGTGGGCGAATCGAGAAGGACTTGAGAGCTGGTCGCGATGCTCGCGCGACGGCTGGAGGAGCGTCGGGCGGCACGCGCGCGGGCCGACGTGGTCGTTCTCGAAGCAGAGCGGGCGAAGAGGGGCGGTAGATGGCAGGCTTAGCGCCACCGATTCCCGAGAGATTGACACGGCTGGCTGGAGCACCACATGTCCAGGGATGGCACGCTCGCGCGGCCCGTACCGCTCCCCCGCTCCCCCGGTGCCCGCGCCGATGAGCCAAGTGGCCTCGCCGCGATCCGACACTGCTCCCAGCGTGCCTTGGTACAAGAATCACAACTTTTGGGTTGGGGTCGTGCTCGTCGCGTGGGTGGGAGGGTACTTTGCCCCATTCGAGATTGGCGCCACCACGAGCGAGGTCATGGAGACGGGCGCGCACCTCGTCTCCGGCGTGCTCTTCGTCTACTACTTCTTCGCGATTGGGTTGCTTCGGCTTGCCGCTGCTGAGACACAAAAACAGCGACGTTCCCCGGGCGCTCGTCGTCGCCACGCAAGAACACGAACAAGAAGACGAAGCTCGGCCGCCGGCAGCTAGCCCCCGGCGATCAACTGCTTCATGCCCCGCTCGACCTCATCCACGAGCGCTTTCGCTCTGCCGAGTCCGAGATCCAGAACGAGTCGACGGAATTGAGCCTCGCTAGCGTTCGAGCCGGCCGCCGCCCGGCGAACTCGACGCTTCCCTTTCGGCTTGGCCGACCCCGCCCGGGAGCGCACGGCGTAGACGAGATTGATCGAAAACTTCAGGCCCGCCTTTTTCCCGGCCTCCATGATCTCTTTGGGGGACATCGACGCCGGCTGTTTGCGGATGAACGCGCTTGCGTTTTGACCCTTCTTTCGTCCGCCTCGTCTCTTGGCCTTCTTGGTTGCCATGGTTTCGCTCAGTACCAACAAACCTGCCCGAGCCCAAGTCCCTCGCGCTGGCCGCCGAGCACGGCTGCCCTATGACGTCGACCGGAGTCGACTGATCAAATGGAGGCGGCGGACGCGGGGAGCAACACTGCCACGGCTGCTGGCCGTCACCGAGCTGCCCAAGGAGGCTATCGCCCCAGCACTGCACCGTTCCGGTATCGAGCAGCGCGCACGTGTGATCGTCGCCGGAGCTAGTGGCGATGGAGTTGGAGAGTTAGTCGAGGTGCGGATCGGATGGCACGCCCTCCGGGCGCGCAGGTTTGTTCTCGCGTGGCTAAGTTGGGGCACGTTGCAGACGCGTGAGCAGCTTCGCTGCAGCCGGTCGCGAGTTTTCGATCGGGTGTGTCGCGGACGCACCTTCTCCACTGGATTCGTCGAGGTGCGGATCGGATTCGAACCGACGTGTGATGGTTTTGCAAAACGAGCCCTGGCAGCCGAGAACACGCAAGATCGCGATATTCCTGATCCCGACGTTGGTGCAGAGGGGGGTGGAGCGGGGTCGGTGGGGCAATCCTGGGGCAATAGTGGCGACTACGACACTCTTCTTACCGCGGCACTCCGAGGGGCCACCGCAGACAAGGACTGGGAGCTGGTCGCGATGCTCGCGCGACGGTTGGAGGAGCGGCGGGCGGCACGAGCGCTAGCTGGGGTGGTCGATCTAGAGTCGGAGCGGGCGAAGCGGGCAGCGAAGCCACCCGCATGATCGTGCTCACGCATCGACTGCGGGCACCAACACCACTGCCACCTCTCTGTCGTCCAGATGCCCGGACGATCTGCGGGCATTCGCCGAGAGGTACACAGCCGCCCCTGGCGTGTTGCTCGATGCCGCAGCGTGTTCGTCCCGGAAGGCCGACGAGCTGCTCACGGCGTCGCTCAGGGCCCGTGCTGACGGGCTCGCGAAGGCTCTCGGCTTTGCTAGTGGTGACGAACCCCGCAAGCAGAGGGGAGAAGCGTAGGAGGCTCTTTGGTCGCGCTCGATGGCGCGACGTTCGTACACGCGAAGGCAAGCGCGAACTGATCAGCAATCCTCCCACGTTCCCCCCATTGGAAGTACAAGAACGCATCGACACGCCCCGCCCTCGAATTGGCAAGTTGACCCCTGCAAGTTCCCCGGGCATGGGCTGCCGGGTACGGGGCGCGCAGAAGGACACTGCGCGTCAACGCAGCTCCACTCACCGCCACCGTCAAGCAACAAACCGCAAGTGCAAGCCACTACCGACCCAGCATCACCCGGATAACGGCAAAACATGTCAGCAAAGAGGCACGCCATGCCGCTCGGTACTTCGACGGGGCATTTGGTGGGGTCGGCGGGCGACATTGAATCGGCTGAATCTTCATCGGCTGCATCAAGCTTGCTATCCGGCCCGGCATCACTGTCGGCGTCCCGCTCCGGTGGGCGGCTTTCCCTGGTGCTCGAAGCACACGCCAGGAAAGCCAAGCAGCCACCGAGCGCAACCCATATCGGCCATCGTCGTAACATACTAAGAAACATCAGAAGCCAGGAGGGGGCACCTTTTCCGCATTCCAACACAGCGCCGTTCCGTTCGAGCTTGTGCACGGCCCCCAAGCATCTTCGCCGAGCAGCACTTCCACATCCTTGCCATCCTCCGCGAGAACTCCTCCGGCAACCATCGCCCCCTCCAGCACGGTACGCCCAGACCCTTGTATCGTGCCTCCGAGCCGCATCGCAGTCGCGACAGTATTCTGTCGCACGTCAGCTCGAAAGTCGAAGCCGGAGTTCAAGAGCGGAGTTTGATCCGAAATACACGAGTCCAACCACCAAACGCATCCCGTGACCGGGGCAGCACCACTATGGACCGATACACGACCAACAGCGGTGCCGACGCCAATAGGCTCGCTCAGAAACACTTGATAGAGCGAGCCGCCAACTTCGTGAACGACACGGAGAACTGTCGGCGCGCTCCCCGTGAAGAAGCGCGAGTAAAACGTCTCTGGGTCTGCGGCAACCCCATCACGGTTGATGGCATCCCATACCGGAAGATTTGGATCATGAGTGATCGTCAGCCAATACCACGTATCAGCCTCCAGCGGCTTGGCCGGGGAGATCCATAGCGCGTAGTGCCAGGACTCGTAGGGGTCTGTTATCGGCTCGCCGTCCACCACCGCGTCAATAGAAGACCCCTGCGCGTCCGAGAATGCTGCACGACTGGACAGGTTTGCGATCGCGGCATCGGCCGTCTTCGGAGTGATCCAGTTTGCTCCGAAAGAGACGCGCGGCAGTACATCCACACTGGTGGTCCCGTCAAAGAGCGACCTTTGGCGCACGATCGGAATCGAATCGCCACCTCCGGGAGCCTCTCCCGAGGATGGGTCCGACCCAATTCCCGGAGCGGCCTCAGTCGGCGGAGCCGATCCGCCGCTCGGCCTCTCGTCCCCGCTACCAGGCGATGTTGGAGCGCCGTTCAAGCGGTATGCGGGATCGGGCTCTTCTGTCCCGCAGCCGGTGACTGCCATGGTCAAACTGACAAGCGCGAACACTGGTCGCATATGAGTTCCTCCGGGTTCTACTGTGCCGCTGTCAACAATCTAAAAGTTTGTCGAAACTAGATTAGTCAAGGCCACGTTTGTGTTGTGCTGAGTCGGGTCGGAGGTGTTCGAGGTGGCCGCGAAGTCCTCCCCCCATGGGACTTTCCCCTGCGCCTTCATGCGTTTCCAGTTCGAGTCCGGGCCTGACTGACTCAGACAACTGATCGGATTAACAACGTTGCCATCAATGCAGTGGACCCTTGAGCAGAAGTTTCGCGTCTGCGAAAGGTTATTCATTGTGGAATGGCCGCACCAACCAGGACTACTGTCGCCGAAGGGGGGTGCGAGATACTCGTCGATGAGAGCGAAGCATGCGTGCCCCCATTCATGCATGATACCAACGCTGAAATCTGTGGCGCTTGACCAGACGCTTCGTGGAATCCTGATTTGGCCGCAGGGCAGAGAACCGAGCGGAGAGCCAGTCATGGGGGAGTTGATGTTGTCCAGGCATACATCACAGGTACTTCCACAGGTGGACACTTGCGAGGTCAAGTTGAGCTGTTTGACAAACTGATTCCCGTTGGTTGCTGAGAACAGGCGCGCGGAGGCCCGGCGAAAGAGTGTTCTAATCGCATTCCTCTCGGTCGTCGTTGGCGTGAAGTTCAACGGACACATCGACAGAGTCATGCGCGCGGGTAAGTCCTGCTGACTTGCATGAATCCTGAAGTGCCCTGCCCCACCGCTAGCCGCTCTGACGCCGATGTAAATGTTTCTACTAAATACGACGGCAGGGATCTCCACGGCCTCTGCCCCCGCCGATGTAGTGGACTGCCACTGAGAGGTCCCATCCGGCGTGACGTTCGTGCTGTCGGCAAAGAGGTCCAGATTGGCCGCGCCGGCCAGACGCTCGACCGTGACCACCATGTTCCTGAATCCGGCTTGCTGGACATTGAAGTATATCGTATCGCCGGAACTGAGGAGGAGGCCATCCACTCCCGTGTTTGGCGAAAGAGCGACGCCATTCGTTGCCGTCGTCGTCTGGGTAGGTCGACATTTTACAATGACCTGTCCGAAGCTGGGCGGGTTGTAGTTCTGTCCACCATTGTTTGTTTCCCACTTAGTTTCGACGGTTGTGTACAAACCGAACACGTTGAACGGTGTCCACAGTGTCAAGCTCCAAGTGAGCGAAGTTGTGGAGTTGAGCGTCCCGGCATAGACCCAGGGACTGGGTGTCCCCGCGTGAAATACTCTGAAAGCGTCCGTTCCGTCGGTCACAAAGTAGTTGTAGTACGGACTAAGGCGGCGTCCGAGAACAATGGAAACGTGATGCGATGGAAACGGGATGGAAACGCTGGGTCGGTGCAATCAATGCATGACGCAGATCGACGACTCACGAGTTGAAGAGATCTCCGAGAAGTTCGCGTTGTTGTCGCCG
>JAJDAH010000048.1 GCA_029261965.1 Polyangiaceae bacterium | reverse complement strand
GACGAACCCCCCCGGGCACATGCAGAAAGAAAAGACGCCTCGGTCGTCGACGGTGTGAGCCAAGCGGTACGACGCACTCGGGAGCTTGGGATGGCCGGCGTGTTGCCCGTACTGCATGTGGTCGACGAGCGGCTGCGGGTGCTCGACACGGACGCCAACCGCGAACGGCTTCTGCTCGAGACGCCCCCCCGCTACCTCGATGAGCTCGAACACGTCCCGCGCCGAATGTCCGGTAGCGAGGACCACGGCGTCCGCGCCAAGCTCGGTGCCGTCCGCCAGCTCCACTCCGCGCACAGCCCCCGAGCAGGTGACGAGTCGGGTGACCCGAGCTCCGAACCTAAACTCGACGCCGACGCGCTCGAGCCGTTCGCGCATTGCGGTGACGACCTTCGGCAGCTTGTTGCTGCCGATGTGAGGACGAGCGTCCACCAGGATCGACCCGGGAGCGCCGTGCAACGCCAACGTTTCGATCACATCACGCACACTGCCCCGCTTGTGCGCCCTGGTGTAGAGCTTGCCGTCGCTGTAGGTCCCGGCTCCGCCCTCTCCGAAGCAATAGTTGCTGTCCCGGTCGACCCGCCCGTCGCGATTCAGCCCCTTGAGGTCGCGGCGCCGAGGTTGGACGGGTTTTCCTCGATCCAGCACGATACTGCCCACCCCGACCCTCGCGAGCTGGTAGGCGCAGAACAGGCCACCGGGGCCAGCCCCGACGATGAGCACTCGCGCCGGAAGAGAAACCTCTCGGGGGGTCGATCCGCTTGGCTCCGCGGACCGTACCCCAATCCCCAGAAGCAGCCGAAACCGTACGCGGCCTCTGCGCGCATCGATGGAACGTCTAAGCACCGATAATTCAGGGAGATTTGTCGCGGCCACTCCGAGAGCTGCCGCGGCTCGCCGACGAAGCGCTTCGGGGTCGTCGAGCTCATCTGGCTCGAGCTCGATCGAACATTCGGTAGTCGGCACGCTTCAAATGTCGTCGAAATTGGCGTTCTTCGCCGAAATCCAACCCAGGGTCCAAAATCCCCCGCGATTCGGACCCTTTCGCTCGTGGGGCAAACTCTCCCTTGCCCCGACCCAACCCGGACACTAAACCATCGCACCGGTGGGCGGGTTTGCCACCACCGCGACCACTAACCCATCCTTTTTTTTTGAACACGTTTTGGAGGGATACCGAATGCGAAAGCAATGGCTATTTGCGTTGAGCGGTCCGCTCGCCGTCGGAGCAGGTCTTTTGTTCCTGGGCGCCACGAGCGAAGCCGCCGACCATGCCGAGGCGCCTGGCGTCAGGTCCGACCCGGCTGCGGACATCAACGATCTCTACGTTTTCCGCAGCACCGACACCGGGCCCGCGTTCGACCGAACCGTGTTCATCATGACGGTCGGCGGCATCGGCGGCACCGCGTTCTCGGACAAGATCGAGTACCGGTTCCACATCGCCGACAGCAGCACGACCCCGGTGGAGCAGACCATTCTCTGCACGGCCGACAACGGAACGCCTCAGAACGTCACGTGCACGTTGGGCGCGGCCACCGACACCGTGGCGTTCGACGTCGTCGACGACACCATCTTGGCCAACGGCATGAGAGTGTTCGCCGGCACCCGCGACGACCACTTCTTCTTCGACTCGGGCGACTTCACGACGGTGCTCAACAGCTGCTTGGGCGGTACGTGTGATCCCAGTGAGCTCGTCGACAACACCGGGACCGACGCCTTTGCTGGCGGCGACACCCTGGCGATCGTCGTCGAGGTCGACAACGCCTTGTTCACCGGCACGTCGGTTCTCGACGTCTACGGCACCACCACCCGGATCCCCTGAGGAGATACGCCATGAAAAAGTCAGAAATGGTGAAGTTCTTCGGCGGTCTCTTGGTCGCTTCGGGTCTGGCAGTCGCTGGTTGTAGCGACGGCGACGGAAACAGCGACGGCGCCGCAGGCGCCGCCGGCACGGGCACCGGCACCGGCGGCTCTGGTGGCGGCACCGGCGGCTCTGGTGGTGGCACCGGCGGTGGCGCTGGCACTGCTGGCACGGCGGGCACGGCGGGTACCGCGGGCACGGCGGGTACCGCGGGCGCCGGAGGTGCGGCCGGAGCAGGTGGCGCTGCGGGCGCTGCGGGCTCGGGCGGTGCCGCTGGTGCACCGACCGGCCAGATCGACCGCGTGGGTCGGCCGGCCATCAACACGGCCCTCATCGGGGCCGCGGACAAGGACCGCTACAACCAGGCCATGCCGCCGTGGAACTTCGTCACGGAAATGACCGGGTTCCTCGACGTCTACGACAGCCTGGATGGCACGGCGGGTAACGCCCTGCTCGGCAACAGCGCCACCCTCGCGGGAGTGCTGAACGACGATCGCCTGAAGATCGACGTCAGCATCGCCAACTGCGTGGACGGCTATCTGGCGGTCGAGACGGCCGTGGTCGGAAACTGCGGCGGTCGCACACTCGATCAAGACGTGATCGACGCGACGTTGCAGGCGGTGGTCGACGCTTCGGCGACCACCGTGGTCACCGACGCTGTCGACAACAACGTGGAGGGAACCGCTACGACGACGTTCCCCTACATGATCCCGTAGCCGGGAGTACCGAAGGAGCGAACGCCGTGGCACGAGAGTGTCACGGCGTTCGTGTTTTGTGAGAGGACCGCCATGCCCCACCGCCACGCGACCACCATCGCCTTCGCCGCAGCCGTCACCCTGTCGGGGTTCTGCACGGGCTGCGACAAGGACCCGACGCCCGCGACACAGCAGATCGAAACCGCCGCCACGGCGGCTAGACCCCCGCCTCCGGAAAGAAAGTCGCTCGACCGGCCCCGGAACCAGAAGGAGCTTCCGACCACGTCGGCGAAGATTTTTCTCGCCAATCTCGATGGCCGAATCGACGCGGGCAAGAAGCTCATCGAGCAGAACCCGGAAATTGTTTCGCGCTATTCGATGACGGGCAACGCGCTCATGGCGCGGGCGAGGATCTTCGGCGACCTCGAGCAGCTAGCCGAGGCCATCGAGATGGCCAACCAGGCCCTCAAGCGGCAACCGAAACACGCCGGAAGCCTGCTCTTGCGAGCGCGCGCACGGATCAGCTTGCACGAGTTCGAGCAAGCTCGGGCGGACGCCGAGAGCGTCATCGAGCTCGGGTCGCAGCCCGCCGCCGAGCACGTCATCGCCGACTACCAGTGGAACGTCGGCAACCACGAGCCCGCCATCAAGTTCTTCCGAGCTGCCGAAAGCAAGAGGAGCGACTTGTACACCCTCGCGCGCATCGGGCAACTCGAGATGGATCTGGGTAACCCCAAGGCCGCCGAAAAAACCATGGCGCGCGCCGAGCTCTTGTTTCGCGACGTCAGCCCGGTGCCGGTGGCGTGGCTCAACGTGCAGCGGGGTTTGATCGCGCTGCATACCGGACAGTTCGAAAAGGCGAAGCGATTCTACACCGAAGCGATGGAGCGCATCCCCACCTACCCCATGGCCATCGAGCACCTCGCCGAGATCGAGCACCTGCTCGGAAACACCGATCGCTCGATCGAGCTCTATCGAAAGGTCATCGAGCAGACCCAAGACCCCGAGTTCATCGGGGCCTTGTCCGGCGTTCTTCGTGAGAAGGGAGAGAGGAAGGAAGCCGACGAGCTGCGAAACCAGGCGAAGAAGCGCATCGAAGAGCTGATGAAGAAGTACCCCAACGCCATGTACTGGCACGCTGCCGGGTTCTTCCTCGAGGAGGGTGGAGATCCCAAACGCGCGCTCCGGCTGCTCGAGAAGAACGTCGAACTTCGGCCCACCTACAAGAGCTACGTCGCACTCGCCGGAGCGCAACTCGAAAACGGCAAGGTCGACGAAGCCGGGGCGAGCATCGAAAAAGCCCTCGCGACCCCGTTCAAGACCGCCGAGCTGTTCTGGACCGCAGCGAAGGTGCGCACCGCACAGAAAAAAAGCGACGAAGCCAAGAAGCTGATCGAGAAAGCCAAGAAGCTGAACCCGAAGATCGCCGAGCTCGAAGGACCCATCGAGCCCTCGAAAAAGGGTGAGTGACCGTGACGCTTCAGCTCGAATTCTTCTACGACTATTCCTGCCCCTACGCGTACCTCGCCTCCACCCAGATCGAGTCACTCGCCGAGAGAACGGGCGCCAAGCTCGTCTACAAACCGTTTTTGCTCGGCGGAGTGTTCAACTCTCTCGGCGACGCGGCGCCCGGCAAGGCGCCGGTAGTACCCGCTCGCGCTCGCCAAAACCTGCTCGACATGGGCCGCTGGGCGGAGCACTGGGGCGTGCCGCTCGACAAGCCGCCGGGACACCCGAATCGGACCGTGACGGCTCTCCGGGCCACCTTGTGCTCGGATGACGTGCGGCGGGCCACCCACGCGCTCTATCGCGCCTACTGGGTGCAAGGCAGCGATCTCTCGGAGCCGACGGTGGTCGAAACGGCGCTCACCCAAGCAGGGCTCGACGGGAAATCGCTCGTGGCGCGCGCATCGGAGCCCGCGGCGAAGGCACGCCTTCGGGAATGCACCGACGAAGCCATCGCGCGGGGCGTTTTCGGCGCCCCGGCAATGTTCGTCGACGGAGAGCTCTTCTGGGGACAGGACCGGCTGGACTTCGTCGAAGAAGCCCTCGGTGGAACGCCGCCAATGCCCGTCCGGACAGAGTCCACGCCCGCTGAGCCACGCGCGTCGTCATTCGAGTTCTGGTACGACTTTTCGAGCCCGTTCGCCTATCTGGGCGCAACCCAAGTCGAGCGTCTGGCAGCTCGATCCCGGGTTGAGGTCGTCTGGCGACCGTTTCTCTTGGGGGCACTCTTCCGATCGATCGGAACTTCGAACGTGCCGATCTCCACGTTCTCTCCGCAGAAACAGAAGCACTACCGCGCCGACATGGCGCGATTCGCCGCGCGCCACGGCTTGGCGTTCCGTTTTCCGTCCCGCTTCCCCATGCGGACGGTGACCGCGCTCAGACTCGCCCTCGCGGCGGGCGACGACATCGGATCGCTCAGTCTCGAAATCTTTCGAGCCTACTGGGAACAGGACCGGGACATCGACGACGACGAGGAGCTCCGAGCGTGCTGTCGGGCCGCCGGTGTCGACCCCGCCTTGCTCGCGAGGACGAACGACGACTCGATCAAGCTGGCCTTGCGCGACGCCACCGAAACCGCCGAGCGGCGAGGTCTCTGCGGCGCGCCGTCTTACGTCGTGGGCGAGCACGTCTTCTGGGGGCAAGACCGAGCAGGGTTCGTCGAAAAGGCGCTCGCAGGCTAGTGTGGTGGACGAGGAGTCCACCACACCGGCGGCCTCGCCCCGGACGGGCCGCCGAGTTTTGTAAGCAATCACAGATCCAGGGGACTAGGTCCCCGCGGGCCGAGCGCGAGCTCCGGCAGCTCACTCTTCGAACAAGCGCTGCTGGATGCCGTGCCTCTTCGGCGGCGTGTCCGGGCCCTCGGTATTTCGGAGCCCCAACTTCCGGCAGTGCAACTCGAAGAGCTGCCGAATCGCATCCCATCGTGGCCCACGCCCCTGCATGCGCTGACCGAACGAAGCCTCGTTCATTTTCCCTCCTCGCACCTCGAGTGTCGCGTTTTTGACCTTGTTGGCTCGGTCGGGACACACGCGGGCCAACCGCTCTTCCCACACGGGCAAGACTTCCTTCGGGAGCCGCAGCGGTGTCAGGAATGCTGATTCGGCTCCCGCCTCTCGTGCTCTTCGGAGAATGCTCGGGACGTCGCTATCGTTCAGCCCGACTATGACGGGGGACACGGACACTCCGGTCGGGATCCCCGCCTCTGCAAGCCGTCGGATCGTTTCGAAGCGCACGGACGGCGCGCTCGCATAGGGCTCGATCTTCCGTGCCATCGTGTCGTCGGCGAATGCCACGCTGATGTGAACGACGGCTCGCGCGTCTTGGTTGATCTTGGAAAGCACCTCGACGTCTCGCCGCACGAGGGCGCCCTTCGTGATGACGACTACCGGATTATTGTACCTGAGGCAGACCTCTAGACATTGGCGGGTGAGCCGGTAGCCAGCTTCGATGGGTTGGTAGCAATCGGTATTGCCGCTGAATACGATCGACTCACCCTTCCAACTCGGCCGAGCGATTTCTCGTTCGAGCACGACCGCAGCGTTCAGCTTGACCACGAGCTTCGTGTCGAAGTCGGTCCCCGCACCGAAACCCAAGTACTGATGACTCGGACGCGCGTAACAGTACGCGCAGGCGTGCAGGCAGCCCCTATAGGGATTGGTGCTCCAGCGGAAGGTGAGATCGGGGCTGTCGTTGCGGCTCAGCATCGACTTGGCCGTCTCTTCGAAGATCTCTAGCTTGGCGTCCGGTGGCTCACCGACCCATTCAGTTTCGTTGTCCGACCACGGGTTGGGTGGATTCGAAGCGGTGCGGAGCTTCATCGGCATGCCTCTCGGGAATCACGTCGGCGCCGCGATCTCTCGCCACCGGTGGCATTGCCGTCACCGGTGGCATTGCCGCCAGCAGGCTGTCGTGGTGGCGTGCGTTCGACCATGGCTGACGAAGTCGAACCGCAAGAACCCGAAAACTTCGACGGCGCGGATCTCAAGGGGGCGAGCTTCAAGAAGACCGATTTGACCGGGGCGCGATTCCACGACGCCGTGCTCGAAGACACGCACTTCGAAGACGTGACCCTCGAGCGCGCCAAGCTGCACGACGTCACGCTCACTGGGGTGGAAATCGACGACGTCAAAGCGAACGATGCCAAGCTCCACAACGTCGACTTGACGGGCGCCGAAGTGGAAGACGCCAACCTCGACGGCACCAGGTTGCAGAACGTAAACGGAAAGAACGCCGTCCTAGACGACGCCAACTTCAGCGGAACGACGATGAAAAATGTCGACCTTTCGGGCAGCGACCTCGAGGACGTGAACCTGCGCCGCGCGAAGCTCAAGAACGTGGACCTTTCGGGCGTGTCGATCGAGGACGCCAACATGTCCGGCGCAAAATTGCGCGACATCGACCTCTCGAACGCCGCCATCGATGCTTCGAACATCGAGGGGCTCATCATCGACGGCATCCGCATCGACGAGCTCATCGCAAAAAACAAACCCGACGAAGACTGAGCACGGCTCGCTTCAACTCAAGAGCATCGGCTGGGCTGGTGCCATCCGGGCGCGAGCCTCGTCGAGGTCGTGCACGACGAGCCTCTCGGACCCGACGGTCTCCCGCGCGAGCTCGACGACGCGCGCGTGATGCGTGAAGTACAGCACCTGGACCCGTTCGCACACGTCTGCCAGCACCGACAGCGCGGCTTTGGTCCGCTGCTCGTCGAACGTGATGAACACGTCGTCCAAGATGAACGGAGGGGGCCCGTTCGTCTCCGCGTACCGCTCGAGACTGGCGAGGCGGAGCGCGAGGTAGAGTTGATCTCGCGTACCCTCACTCAAGCCCTCGACCGAAACCTCGCTACCCTCGGCCCGCACGCATCGAAGCACGGGCTCGTCCTTGGCCCCGATCCCCTCGCGCAAGCCCGTGTATCCAGCGAGGGTGAGTTGGCATAGTAGAGAGCTGGCCCGCTTGAGGATGGGCCCCTGGTTGAGCTCGCGGTACCGTTCTACTTCTCGCTCGAGCAGCATCGTCGCGAGGTGAACTCGCAAGTATCGTCGGGCATGGGTCTGCACCCAGGCGACCTCGGTCTGCAGATCCGCGGCGGCATCCGCGGCGCCTTGTTTGAGCCTGTCGAATCCGCTGGTCAGGCTGACCACTTCGCGAGTCAGCGAGTCGCGCTCCTCCTCCGCCTCACGAACTTCGTCGTCGAGCTCCGAAATCCGAGACCTCGCGGAGTCCATCTCCACTCCGCGCGTCTGCACCAATAGCTCCTCGATCGACGCACCATCGCCGAGGCTGACGAGCTCACGCTCGAGCAGAGCGACCTGCTCGTCGAGCTCGCGTGCCCTTCTGGAGCGAGCCTCGATTTCGGCCAAAGCCTTGCTCGAGTCGACGCCGAGCTTCGACATGATTTTCTCGGTTCGGCCGAGTGCGTTCGAACGAGCCCGTTGAAAGTCGTCACGCGCCGCGCGCTTTTCCTCGATCTGCGAGTCGATGTGACTTCGTTTCGCCGCGTCCGCCGCCGCGCGAGTGTAGCGGCCGACGAGCTGGTGAGCGGCCTCGTCGACCGCGAGTCCGGCCACGTCGGGCAGGTGCTGCGCGGCTAGCTCCCGAACGTCGGTCGTGAATGCCACGGC
Organism: Polyangiaceae bacterium; assembly: GCA_029261965.1. Classification (GTDB taxonomy): domain Bacteria; phylum Myxococcota_A; class Polyangia; order Polyangiales; family Polyangiaceae; genus JAJDAH01. The sequence continues at coordinate 31,416 of JAJDAH010000048.1, read as the reverse complement.
ATCGCGACTCATGCCTTCGATTCGTCCAGCGAGCTGGGCGATTTCGGTGACCTTTCGAAATATTTCACCGAGCTCGACGAGGACGGCGTCCGCCTCCTCGGGCGACGCGTCCGACTCCAAGCGCAAGCGCCTCACGCTCGATGACCAAGCGTCTTTCCAGACCGTGAGCGCTTTCTCGCTCTCGTGGAGGCGTCCATCCAACTCGTCGAGCTCTCGCTCGAGCTCCGCGACGTCCCGTTCGCCGTCCCGGCGCTCGGCGGCGCTCTCGGCCGCGGTTTCGATCAGACCCTCGGCGCGAGCTATGAGTGTTTCGGCGGACTCCGCCTCGCCGACCACTTGCTCGGCCAGCTCGAGGGCAGCGGCGAGCTCCAGGCGTAGCTGGGTCCGGCGTGCTCGGAGCGTCTCCAGTTCCGCCCCAATCGCCGCGCGTTCGGAAGCAAGCTCACGTGCCGTTTCTACCCGAGTGAGCCACTCTCCGAGCTCACGCGGAGGGAGTTCCTCCATTCCGAGGGGCCCGAGCACCGCCGCCCATGCCGCCTCTAGCGAGCGTCTTTTTTGATCTAGCCGAGAAGCGGTCGCGTCGACGCCTTCGGCCTCGATTTCCAGATCGGTCTTTTCGCTCAAGAGTCTCGCACGAGCCGCCACACGACTCGCCTCGCGCCGCAGGCGGTCGGCGAGGACGTCGGTTTCCTGGATCGCTCGCTCGAAGTTTTCGTCGGCTTCAGGGCTCCTTCGATCGCCGCGCTTCATCTCTGCCCACAAGTCGCTCCGACGAGCTCGCGCCGCCTCGAGCTGTTGCTCGGTCGGCACATCGCCCTCGTGCCGCAACCGGTCGATCTCGCGCCGGACCTCACGCAATCGTGCCTCCGCGTTTGCACGTCGTTTCTCGAGTTCGTCGTCGGCGCGCAGGGCAGACTCCCAGTCCCGCGTGAAACGCGCGATGGTCTCCTTCGTGGGCGTCGTCAGCTCGCCGAGGTCGGTCAGCGAGCCGACATACGGGCGAAGCGACGCCAACGCCGGCGCCACCCGAAGCTCGAGCGCGCGCAAGCGCGCTTCAGCGCCATCGATTCTGTCGTTGACTCCGCCGAGGCCCTTTGCGTTCACCACGGCTTCGCGCAACCGAGAAGTCTCCGGCGCGTCGGCGATCGCTACGAGTACACGTCGCCGAGCTTCGAGCTTGGACGAGCTCCTGTCGCGCTGGCTGCGGATGTTGTCGAGGTCAGAAATGATGCCGCTTCGTCGGGTCGCCAGGCTCTTTATGCGAGCCTGGTCGCCGGCGCTCACCCGTAGCTCCTCCACGCGGTCGAGTGGCACACCGGCACCCAATCCCCGCAGCATGGCGGCGGCCTCTTCTTCGAGCGCGCGCAGCTGCCCCTGCCGCCGAGGCAGGTCCTTCGCCGCCTTTCGGTGATTTCCCAGGCGGTCGCGAACGTCTTCGATGACCTCGCTCGAGATGTCGAGCAGGGCGACGGGGACGTCGAGGCGGTCGCGGTCGGCCTCGAGCCGCTGGATCTCGCCTTCGAGCCGCTCGACCTCGCGCGACGCTTCGTCTGCCAATCGTTGAGCCTCACTTCGATCGGAGATCGCGTCTTCGCTCATCGGCTCGAAGTCCCCGAGGGACGCTCGGTCACGCAAGGCCACTGTGCGCGCACCCAACTTGGGCAAGACCAAGACGGCACGCTGCAGGCGCCGCTGCTCGGCCTCGAGGGCACGACGTCGCTCTGTCGCGGCCGCATGGTCGGCTTTCGCCGCCTCGCAAGCCTCCTTCTGCTTGATCCAGCCCTCCGCGCTCAACGAGTTCTGACCCACACGTTTGCGAGCCTCGTCGCACGCGCGTTTCGCGGTGTTCAGCTTCCGCTTCTTCGCTCTAGGCGTGTAGAGCTCGTCTGCCTCGGCGCGCAGGCGATCGAGCACACGTTGGATCCCTCGCCCACCGAGACCGGCGTCGAACAAGCTCTCGCCGATGTGACCCTTGCCGGCGAGCAGTGCTTGCGCCCCGCGGCGAAGAGCCTCCTGGTCGAGCCCGAACATGGCCGCGAACGCTTCCTCGGTGATCCCCCCTAGAACACGCCGGAGAAGCGCCTCGTCCACCAGCGCACCGCGAGGGTCGAGCAACGTGTTCTTGCTGCCTTTTCGCCGTTCCACCGCCAGCTCCGCGCCGTCCGCGGCTTCGAGACGACCCGTGATCCGAAGGTCCTTCATCGGATGCAAATGCGCGTCTCGTGTGGTCGTGGGGATGCCGAACAAGAGCCCGGCAATCGCCCGAAGCGAAGTGCTCTTGCCCGCTTCGTTGCTCCCGTACACGACGTGCAGAGTGGGGCCGGACCGCGACAAGTCGAGCTCGACGTCAGTGAACGGACCGAACCGTTTGAGTCCGAGCTCGAGTATCCTCATGACGAATCCGCTCCGCCAAGCAGTCGTGGCAGCAGCATTTGCTCGACGTCTTCGAGCGCGCGACTGAGCTCGTCCGGGTCATCGAGCCGAACGGCGTTTGGCCCCTCCTTGGCTTCTCGCGGAAGCCATCTCCGGAGATCGTCGAGCTGGCTCGAAAGCTCTTCGAGCGCGCGAGTGTCGCTTCGGAGCTCCCGAAGCGACCGAAGCAACTGCCCGAGCGCGTCGTCGCGGGAAGCGATTTCGTCGACGTCGTACGGGGCCCGAGTATCGAAACGAACCCTTTCCACCCAGATGTTGTCGGCGCCGATGTCGGTGGCTTGAGCGCGGATCTCGTTCTCCCAGCGTTCAGGGTCTCGCTGCAGCTGTTCGTGGGCGCTACTGTGACCGGTGGTCACGACTCGCACGGCGAGCGTTCGTCCGTCCGCGGCAAGGTAGGCATCCTCTACCCGCTGGCGAGTGCACTCGAGCACGTCGTCCGCGCTCATACAGTCGCGCACGTCGACATCGACGATGCCCCAGCGCACGACGTCGAGGGTCCGATGCTCGACGGTTTGGATCTTCGCGCCGTCGGAGACCACCAGCGTCGCCCCCTTCGCTCCCGGTTCGCGTACGTGTCGACCCTGGAGGTTGCCCGGATAGACGACCCAAGGGTCCTCGCACACGATTTCTCGACGATGCACGTGCCCGAGGGCCCAATAGTCGTACCCCTTGCCTACGAGGATCCCCAGCTCGGTGGGGGCGTAGGGCTCGTGACCCTCTCTTCCGGTGAGAGACGTGTGAAGCAGCCCGACGTTGAGCACACCGGGCTCGGCGTCCGGATATCTCGCGGCGAGATCGATGTCGACGACCCGCTGGGCAAAGCTCTGCCCGTGCACGGCCAGACCCAGAGACTCGTCCCGGTGGGTCTCTGGAGCGCGTGCGGACAATTCCGTTACGTTTTGAGGCAACTCGAGATGGCGGGTGATTTGACTGGCGGCGTCGTGATTGCCACGCACGAGAAACACCCGAATGCCCGCCTCGCGTAGCCGCGACATCTGCGCGGAGAAGAAGAGTCCCGTCGAGTAGTCCTTCCAATCCCCGTCGTACAGATCTCCGGCGACGAGGAGGAAATCGACGGCCTCGTCGACACAGAGTTCGACCAGATTCTCGAGCGCTCGGCGTGTCGCGCCGCGGAAACGTTCGACGGGAGCGCCGTCGTAGCGCTCGAGCCCCCGCATGGGGCTGTCGAGGTGTAGATCCGCGGCGTGAACGAACTTCACGTTGCCCGGTGCACCTACTACCACGGCGGTGGCGACGTGACCGGCCAGGGCGGACATTGTTTGTCAGCAGCCCCGGCCATGTGCCGCCACGCGAAAGAATTCGGCCGGCCCCCCGAGGAGTTCCTGCTCGACCGAGCCCGACGCGGGATGTGGTAAATGGTCGGATCGTGTCGCCGTTTCTTCAATTTGCCCGGGCCGTGAGGGGCGTGGTCCGCGTCCAGCGGCGCTTGCGGGGGCCACTACGGCCGAGCTGGGACGAGAACTTCGAGACTCTCGCGACGATCCTGCACCACTACGGCAAACGGTCGACTCATCTCCCCCTGGGAGCCCAGCGACGGGCAGCTCAGGCGATCCTTCCGCGCTCGCGGGTCGTTGCCGAGACCCAGTTCGAGGCGGTGAGCGCGGGGGGTGTCGAGGCGGAATGGTTCCGGCGGGAAGACAGCGACGAATCGCGTGTCCTGGTCTACTTGCACGGCGGCGGCTACTCGATCGGGTCGCTCAATACCCATCGGGATCTGATTTCGCGCCTCGCGAGAGCAAGCGGTGCGCTCACCCTCGGCGTCGAATATCGTTTGGCGCCCGAGCACCGATTTCCAGCGCAACTCGACGACGCCGTCACGGTCTACGATTGGCTGCTCGAACGCGGCTACGATCCGAAGCGCATCGTGATTGCCGGCGAGTCGGCGGGCGGCGGACTCACCGTGTCGACGCTGGTCCAATTGCGAGACACGGGCAGGCCCCTCCCGGCCGGCGCCGTCTGTATTTCCCCATGGGTGGATCTCGAGGCAACCGGTGCATCGATGCGCACCAACCGGAGGTTCGACTACGTCGATCGCAACGTCATTCGCACTTTTGCCAAGCGGTTCGTCGAGCCGAGCCAGCTCACGCACCCGCTCGCCGCCCCCTTGCATGCGGAGCTGCACGGCCTGCCCCCATTGCTGATTCAGGCGGGCGGTGCGGAAACCTTGCTCGACGATTCGGTTCGGCTCGCCGAGCGCGCCGAAGCCGCGGGGATCGACGTGGAGCTCGAAATTGGCGAGGACATGATTCACGCGTGGCACCTGTTCGCCGCCGGATTCGATGAATGCAAGCGCGCCGTTCGACGAGCTGGTGCCTTCACTGCACAATGTGTGCTGGGCTCGGACGCCCCGGAGGCGGAGGGTTACCTCGAGCACGAAGCCGCTCACGCAGGACCCCATGCTTCCGAAAACCAAAGGTCAGGTTTTTCCTGACTGCTTTCGGTTGCACTCTTCACGCTAAACCCAAGTCACGATGGCCGATAGCACCCCGACGCGAATTCTGATCGCGGACGATCATCCCATCGTTCGCTCGGGCCTGCGCGGATTGATCGATGCCCAAGGGGACATGTCGGTGGTCGGTGAAGCCGAGTCCGCGGGACGAGCAGCAGAGCTCGCGGCAGGCCAGCAAGCCGATGTCGCGGTGCTCGACCTGACGATGCCGGGCGGCGGCGTCGCTGGTATTCGCGGCGTCAGGGCGGCGGCACCCAGTTGCAAGATCCTCGTCCTGACGATGCACGACGACGCCGCGTCGGTTCGGGATGCCTTCAGCGCCGGCGCGGACGGATATCTCGTCAAGCGAACTCCGGGCGAGCACCTAATCGACGCCATTCGCACGATTCTGTCCAACCAGCGCTTCATCGATCCGAGCCTGGACGAAGCGCTGGGTTCCGAAGAGGAAGAGGAGCGCGCGTCGTTGAGCAGGCGCGAGCGGCAGGTCTTAGAGCTCGTCGCGCGCGGACACACCAACAAGGAGGTGGCCACGGTCCTGGACGTGAGCGTCAAGAGCGTCGAAACCTACCGGTCGCGGGTCCTCGAGAAACTGCAACTCAAGAGCCGCGCCGAGCTCGTCAAATACGCCATCGACATCGGCCTTCTCGATCCGACGCGCCCCGAGGACATGGCGCGCTGATACGTGCGAAAAAGCGGTCTCGAGAGCGGTATCGATTGGAACTCGCCGAGCTACGAAGCCCTGCGGCGAAGCTACCGTTGGCACATCCCCGAGCGTTTCAACCTGTCGGTGGCCGCCTGCTCGAGGCACGCTGACGGCAGCGGGCGCCGAGCCCTGGTCGACGTGCGGCACGAAGGCGGCGCGTGGCACGTGTCGAGCTACACCTTCGACGAACTCGACAACCTGACCGGCCGGTTCGCCGCGGTCCTCGCTGGGCTCGGCGTCGAGCGCGGAGACCGCGTCGCCGTTTTTTTGCCGCAAAGGCTCGAAACGGGGGTAGCCCACCTTGCGACGTTCCGGCTTGGCGCCATCAGCGTTCCGCTCTCTCCACTGTTTCGGGCAGATGCTCTGGACCATCGTCTGCGGGCGAGCGGAGCCAAGGTGCTCGTCACCGACGCCGCGCATCATCTGCATCTGGCAGAGCTCGCCGATCTGCCCGAATTGCGCCACGTCGTTTGCTGCGAGGACGATGTCCAGGGAACCGTCGGTTGGTCCACGCTGACTTCGTCGGTGAGCGCCCCCGCACCGGCGGTCGATACGAGCGCCGACGACCCCGCGATGATCGTCTACACGTCAGGCACCAGCGGAAAACCCAAGGGCGCCCTGCATGCCCATCGTTTCATTCCCGGCCGGCTCCCGGGGTTCGAGCTCGTGCACGCGCTCGAGCGCGAGTCGAGCGACCACCGACCGTTCTGGACTCCGGCGGATTGGGCCTGGATTGGGGGGCTCGCCGACTGCGTCCTCACGCCCTGGGCGTTCGGTCAACCCGTGCTCGCTTTCCGTCGCCAACGATTCGACCCGGCGGAGGTGTACGAGCTGCTCGATGAGGTAGGAGCTCGTTCCCTCTTTCTTCCTCCGACCGCACTGAACCGGATGCGCTTCGCCGCACCTCCGAAAAAGCTACCGGACGTGTTCAGTGTGCACACCGCCGGAGAGCCGCTCTCCGAAGAAGCGTACGAGTGGGCGCGCGATACGTTCGGTCGGGTCTTCGAACTCTATGGCATGACCGAGATCGGCGCCATCGTCGGCAACAGCCCGTTCTTCGACGTGAAGGCCGGGGCCATGGGCAAACCCTACCCCGGCCACGACGTCGTGTTGTTGGACGGCGACGCTGTCGTCGAAGGACCGGGCGTGGGAGAAATCGCCGTCCGCAAAGGCGATCCGGGCATGTTCCTCGGCTACTGGAACGACGAGGAAGGCACTCGGAAGCGCTTCCGCGGCGACTACCTCGTCACGGGCGACGTCGCACGGCGAGACGAGGACGGCTACTTCTGGTACGTCGGCCGCAACGACGACATGTTCAACACGTCGGGGTACCGCGTGGGCCCGACGGAAATCGAAGAGACGATCGAATCCCACCCCGCTGTTCGACAAGCGGCCGTAGTCGGGATCCCCGACGCCGAACGCGGCCACGTCGTCAAAGCGTTCGTGGTGACCGAGGCCGGCGCGAGTCGAGACGGGCTCGCCGAGGAGATCCAACGCTTCGTGAAATCGCGGCTCGCCGCGTACGAGTATCCTCGGCAGATAGTGTTCGCCCGCGATCTCCCCAGAACCGTCACGGGCAAAGTGCTGCGGCGGGAGCTCAGGAGCCCGGAGGCAGACAAAACGTGGGGTATTTAGCTGTCTTGACAAACCGTTAGCCCACGCACGCCGAAATATGATGCAGAGCTGGCGTGCGACAATGTGCGCTTTAGTGCTCCCCTTCTTTCCGGTACATTTCGCTGCTCGATGCATGGACTCGAAGGCAAGGTCATCGTCATCACCGGTGCCGGCGGTGGGATAGGCAGCGCCATCTGTCGGCGCCTCGGCGAAGCCGGCTCCATCGTGGGGGCCTTCGACCTCGACGGGACCGCGGCCGAAAAAACCGCGGAGAAGATCGAAACCGCCGGCGGCAAGGCCTTCGCCGTCGAGTGCGACATCACCGACTACGACCGGTGCCGCTCGGCGGTCGATGAGCTCGAAGAGAAAGCCGGACCAGTCGACGTTCTGGTCAACAACGCTGGCTGGGACAAGTTCGCCGTTTTCCTCGAGTCGGATCCCGACCTCTGGAAGAAGCTCATCAGCATCAATCTCGAGGGTCCGCTCAACATGCACCACGTCGTGCTGCCGGGCATGGTGGAGCGAAAGCGCGGACGGGTCGTCAACGTGGCCAGCGATGCGGCGCGCGTCGGTTCGACCGGAGAATCGGTGTACGCGGCCTGCAAGGGCGGCGTCATCAGCTTCTCCAAGACGATCGCCCGCGAGGTCGAGCGGGCGGGCATATCCGTCAACGTCGTCTGCCCAGGGCCGACGGACACGCCGCTCTTGCGCTCCTTCCTCGGGGAGGGCGAGCTTGGCAAGAAGATCCACGCTGGGCTCGAAAAAGCGATCCCCTTTCGACGCCTGGGACAACCAGACGACGTCGCCGGCATCGTCGCCTTCTTGGCGAGCGAAGAGTCGGCTTTCATCACCGGTCAGGTGATCAGCGTATCCGGCGGACTGACGATGAACGGGTAACCGGGAGAGAGCATGAAACAGTACGAAGACATCCTCTACGAAGAGGACAACGGGGCAGCGTTCATCACAATCAACCGCCCCGAGGTCTACAATGCCTTTCGCGGGCAAACCGTCGACGAGATCATCCATGCCCTGAACCGGTCCGGATGGAACGACGAGATCGGCGTGATCGTGCTCGCGGGAGCTGGCGACAAGGCATTCTGCACCGGCGGGGACCAGAAGGCGAAAAAGGGTCAATACGACGGGCGCGGCATCGCCGGTCTCCCGATGGAAGAGCTGCACGCGCTCATGCGCGGTGTTCCCAAGCCGGTCATCGCCAAAGTGCAGGGCTACGCCATCGGCGGAGGCAACGTGCTCGCGACCATCTGCGACTTCACCATCGCAGCGGACACCGCCGTGTTCGGTCAGGTGGGCCCCAAAGTGGGCTCCGTGGATCCGGGTTTTGGAACCGCTTACCTGGCGCACGTCGTCGGAGAGAAGCGAGCCCGGGAGATCTGGTACCTGTGCCGGAAGTACTCCGCCGAAGAGGCGCTGGCGATGGGGCTCGTGAACCGCGTCGTGCCCCGCGACGAGCTCGACGCCGAAGTCCGGCGGTGGTGCGACGAGATCCTGGAAAAGAGCCCGACGGCGATCTCGATCGCCAAGCGCTCGTTCAACGCGGACACCGACCACATCTACGGCATCGCCGCACAAGGATTTCAGACGCTCAAGCTGTTCTACGAAACCGACGAATCCAAAGAAGGCGTCATCGCGTTCAACGAGAAACGCAAGCCCGACTTCCGCAAGTTCGCGAAGTAGTCAGCTCGTGGACTCGGCGTCGGTCACCTTCTTGCCGGCGAACACCCGCCGCAAGAGCACGAGCCCGAGCAGGCCGCCGCCCATGCACAACCAGACCCACGCGGGCTGGTTGCCGAGCCAGGCAAAGAGACTGCCCCCGACCCATGTCGCCGCAGCCACGCCGGGGGCGATACCGACGATCGAGCCCGCGAGAAACGGCCCGATACGCACCTTCGAAATACCCAGCACCCAGTGCGAGGGCGGGGCGAGGAAAAAGACGAAGCGAATCAAGACGACGGCCTGAAATCCGTTTTCGCCGAGCCGGTCGTCGAAGCGCCGAAAGCGTTCGGGCAGATTTTTTTCGACCCAGTCGCGGGCCAGAAACCGCGCGAACAAGAACCCCACGAGGCCCGCGCCAGTTCCACCGGCCAGTGAGAGCACGAAAGCGAGCGGTTTCGGCCAAACGAGGCTCGCCGGCACGATCCACAAGAGGCCCGGAACCCCGAGTGGCTCGAGCAGGACGAAACTCGCCAGGTACACGACGTACCCCCACGCTCCCCAGTCGAGCAGCATCGCCTTGACCCGTTCCGGATCTCTGAGAAGGTCGACGACACCGAGCGAATACGCAGCGACAGCGATCGCCACGAGAACAGCAACGATGGCTAGGCGGCGAAGCATGGCGGATTCAGCTCCGCCGAACCAACTCGAAGCTGTCGACCCCCGGCAAATCCGTCAGCAAGTCGGGGCCGAACGCACTGGCCGGCGTCGTCGCTCCGGGCGCGGCGTCGCCCCGCAGCACACGCGCCATGCACTCGAGCGCCGCGAGCACGGTCAGCTCGTAGCCCTCGGGCACGTCGATTTGTCCCTCGACGCTTTGGCCGGAGCTGTTCTCGACTCTTCCCCAGACGTGCATGCGCGCGGTTTTTCGCTCGTCTTCGCTCGGCCCGAGGGCACGCTTGCCAGCCTGCTTCTTCAAAAATCTCTGCACGGCGGCGAGCCTGAGTAGTGGCGTCGCGTACTTCAACATCTTGGCGCCGCGGATCACCGCCGGTGGAACCTCGGTGTAGACGCGGATGTTGGGGATCGCCGTCGATCGGTAGGCGCTGACCAAATCCCCCCAAGGAATCGACATCGTCGTCCGTTCGCGACCACCGAAGTGAATCTTCTTCGTCGCCGGCTCCTTCATCGCGACAATTTCTCCGTCGCGACGCACGAGCGCCCCGGCGTCGAGGCCCTCGACGGTAGTTTTTGCCGTGCCGGGGCTCGGTTTCATTCCTCCGCTGAACGCGAGCTCGAGCAGGGTCGCGTCCGGAAGCTCCTCTTTGAGCTTGACCGCCATGCAATCGGTCGGCACGACGTCGAATCCGACGCTCGGCATCAGGACCACCCCCGCCCTTTTTGCTTCGGCGTCGCGTCCCAGAACGGCTTCGATGACACGATACTCGCCGGTGACATCGAGGTAGTGCGCCCCCTGGTCGAGACAGGCGTCCACCATGGGTCGACTCGTCTTCGAATACGGACCGGCGCAATGCAAAACGAGCGCCATCCCCTCGATCCCTCGATCTACCTCGTTCGGGTCGTCCAGAGAAAACGTGCGGTGTTCGAGCGAGAGCTCTCGAGCGATGGCCTCGGTCCTCTCTTCGCTTCGTCCGGCAAGCACAGGTCGAAGCCCGCCTTCCTTGGCGCGGCGCGCGGCCAGCTCCCCGGTGAAGCCGTAGGCGCCGTAGATCATCCAGGGTTTGCTCGACTGGTCTATCATCGCGGAGTCGACTCGATAGCGTCAGCAGACACGAAACGCCAGGGGGCAATCATCCGGACACGTGTTCGATAGCGTGCTCGAGGCGGTCGTTGCCCCAGAACAGCTCGGTACCCGAAACGAACGACGGAGCACCGAAAATCCCGAGAGAGATTGCCCGCTCGGTCTGGTGACGCAAGAGAACCTTGTTTTCGGGCAAAGCAGCCGCGCCGAGCCAAACGTCTGCGTCGAGCCCGAGATCGGTCAATACCTCACCGAGAACCTCCGACGCGTTGACCTCTCGGTCTTCGGCGAAGTTGGCGATGTAAACCTTCCGCACGAACTGGGAGAGCCAACTCTCGGTCCGCGCGGCGCAAGCGATTCGCGCGGCGGTCAAACCGCTTCGTGGAAACGTGCTCGGGCGACGAAAGGGGATCGCTTGGCGTTCGGTGATTCTTTCGAGATCCCGCCACATGTAGCGTCCCTTCGCCGGGTAGATGTTGAACGGCGAATCCTGCCAACCCTGCTCGTTGAAGATGGGCCCGAGCAGGAACGGCTCGTAGACCACTTGCACGCCCGCGCGGGCACACACTTCTTCGATGCGCAGGGCCGCCGGGTACGAGTAGGTGCTCGCAAACTCGAACCAGAACTGAAGCTGACGCACGAGCACTCCTTAGGTCACCCGACGACGCGGGATTCGCGAAGGGAGGCGATACGCTCGGCCGAATAGCCGAGCTCTTGCAAGACTTCGTCGGTGTGTTGGCCCGGAGCGTAGGGCGCGCTTCGCACGGTCCCCGGAGTTTCGCTCAGCTTCGGCGCGACCCCCACCTCGCGTAGACGCCCGAGCTCTGGGTGCTCGACTTCGGCCACCATGCCCCGATGCACGTTGTGCTCGTCGCTCATCGCCTCCTCGAGCGACAATACCGGGGTGACGCAAGCGTCGGCGTCGCCGAGCTCGGCGAACCACTCGTCCCGCGTCTTTTCGCCGAAGCGTCGCCGAAATGCCTCACGGATCTCTTCGCGCCGGGACTCGTCGTGCTGATGATCCGCGAGCTCGTCGAGTCCGAGCGCGCGACAGAGATTCCGGTAGAACCGATCTTCGAGGGGTCCGACGGCGAGATAGCCGCCGTCGCGGCACTCGTACGTATCGTAGTACGGCATCAAACCGTTGAGCCGATGGCGCCCAGGCTTCGGCACGACACCCGTCTCTTCATAGAGGCCGACGAGCTTGCTCATCAGGCTCATGGCACCATCACTCATCGCGATGTCGACGTACTGCCCCTTGCCCGTGTTCTCGCGCGCGAAGAGAGCGGCGGCGATGGAGAACGCCGCCATGAGGCCGCCACCCGCGTAGTCGGCGAGAAAGTTCATGGGGACGGACGGCGATGCCCCCGCAGATCCCGTCATGCCCAGCACGCCACCGATGGCCGCGTAGTTGATGTCGTGACCCGCCATCTGAGAGTAGGGACCATCCTGGCCGTAGCCGGAAAGCGAACAGTAGACGAGCCTGGGATTGTCGACGCGAAGCGTCTCGTAGTCGATGCCCAAGCGCCGGACGACCCCGGGACGGAAACCTTCGAGCACGACGTCTGCTCGTTTCGCGAGTTGGCGAAAGACTTCGAGGCCCTCGGGGGCCTTGAGGTTCAATCGCAGCGAACGCTTGTTGCGTCCTAGGGCGAAGTGCGCGGCGGTGCGGGCTCGTTCGGGCGTGGTCTCGGACTTCGGCACCGCTTCGATGACGAGCACGTCGGCCCCGAAGTCGCCGAGCAGCATCGTCGCGTAGGGCCCGGGCGCCAGAGCGGACAGGTCGAGCACACGAATACCGCTGAATGCCACGCCGCTCAGCCTAGACTAGTGGTCTGTCTCAGGGGGAACAACGTGAGGGCAAGACCCTCTTCGAGGCTGAGAGCGGCTCAGTCCGCCAGCGGCTTCGCGGCACCAACGTCGACCGACTCGCCGACTTGGGGTGTGAGCAATCGAATCTTGCGCTTGCTCGCGAGCTTCTTCGCCTCGCGGACCGGCCCGTCCCAGGCGTGAAACGCGAGATTGAACGTGCCCCAATGGATCGGGAGCATCGCGCGGCCATGCACGAGCTCGTGCGCGTCGAGCGCGCCGCGCGGCCCGAGATGAATGCTGCCCCAGTTTTCGTGAAAGGCGCCGATCTCGATGAGCGTGAGGTCGAAGGGACCGTATCGGGTGCCGATTTCCGCCAGGTCGGGGAACATCCCGGTATCTCCGCTGAAGAACACGCTCTTGTTCTGTCCCCAAATCACCCAGGAGGCCCACTGGGTTTCGTTCCGATCGAACAAGCCACGGCCGGAAAAGTGACGCGCCGGCGTCGCCACCAAGGTCAATTTGCCGGCCCCGGCGGTCTCTTCCTCCCACCAGTCGAGCTCTCTCAATTGTAGCTCCGGCACACCCCACTTTTCGAGGTGGGCTCCGACCCCCAAAGGGACGAAGAACGGGACTCCGCTCGCCGCGAGCTGGCGGATCGAGCCTTCGTCGAGGTGGTCGTAGTGGTCGTGGGAGATGACCACGGCGTCGAGACGCGGCAAGTCGGCGATCGCGATCGGAGTCGGGTGAAACCGTCGCGGCCCGACGAGAGTGGACGGCGAGCTCCGCTCCGACCACACGGGATCGGTGAGGATCCGGCGCCCTTCGATTTCCACGAGCACGGTCGAGTGACCAAGCCAAGTCACCCGAAGCCCGGTCGGCGAAGACTCATCGAACGAATCCGAGGGTGGCCGAAGAATCTCGGGCGGCTCCGCTGGGCGACGCTGTTCGGTCCCGGAGAACCACGCCCACAAGGTTTCGAGATACCGCCCATCCATGCTGACGCTGGTCTCGATGGGGTTTTGGAAAACGCCGCCGAGATAGTTCGGTGACCTCTTCATCCGTTCGAGTCGCTTGCCGTGGGGAACGCCACCGAACGCCGAGAACCAGCCCGTCGAGTGGCTCAGTGTCAGGCCGATGGCGAGCAGTAGAAAGGCACCGAGGCGCAACTTCCAACGTCGCTTTGGCGGAGCCTCGGGTGGAGCGGACACGGCCCAAGTGTAGGGCGCCGTCGGCTAGGAGCCGTAATTCTTGGAGATTTCAGCCGGCCAGCATCGCTCGACCGACGACCTTCAGCTCGAGGGTGGGTTTGACCCCTTCGAAAATCGGCAGAACCAGCGCATCGACGACATAGCGACTGATGGCGTACTCCTCGGCGTAACCCCAGCCTCCGTGGAGCAGCTGCCCTTCCTGGGTGAGTTCGACGGCCACGTCGCACGTGTAGAGCTTGGCTTGCGCCGCCTGAGGCGCCGCTTTTCTTTCGTCCTCGTCCATCGCCAACGCGGCGGCGTAGCTCATGGCCCTGGAGGCGGCGAGCTTCGTCGCCATCCGACCGAGCTTGAACTGAGTCAGCTGAAAGTCGACGATCGGTTTTTTGAACTGAACCCGGTCGACGGCGTACGCCGCGCTGACTTCGAGGGCGGCTTGAGCGAGCCCGCACGCTCGACCCGCGGTCTGAAGTCGGCCGGCGGCGAAACCCGCCATCTGCATGTAGAACCCGCGCCCCGCCCCTGCCTCCTCGCCGAGAAGATTCTCTGCCGGCACGAAGTAGTCTTCGAAGCTCAAGGTGTAGGAGTGCATGCCTCGGTACCCGATGGTCACGTCGGCCTTTCCGGTGAGCTTGCCCCCGCCGGGCTGCACGATCTCGAACTCGTGCCCGTCGAACGTGTCCTTCGGAACGACGAACAGGCTCAATCCTTTGGCGCCCTTCGACAGATCGGGATCGGTGCGGGCAAGCAACGCGATGATGTTTGCGCGCCCCGCAAACGTGCACCAAGCCTTGGCGCCGTTGATGACGTAACCCGGCTTGCCATCCTTTTCGCGAGGCTCTGCCTTGCACTTGACCGAAGCGACGTCGCTTCCGATGTTGGGCTCGGTCACGCTGATCGCGACCATCAGCTCGCCGGCAGCGATCTTCGGCAGCCAATCTTCCTTCTGTTTGTCAGTGCCTCCGCTCAACAGCGCTTTGGTGAGGATCTCCGGGCGGGTGATCAAGCTCCCCGCGGCGGCGAGCGACGCGCGGCTGAGCTCCTCGGTGGTGAGAACCATCGAGAGGTTCCCCATTTCGTGACCACCGTATTGCTCGGGCACACTCAGGCCGAAGTAGCCGAGCTCGCTGATTTTCTCGATGAACTCTTCGGGGACGAGCTCGTCGTGACGGTGGATCCGCTCGGCGTGCGGCGCGACCTCGCGGTCGGCGAACTCTCGCACGCTCGCTCGGATCTGTTCTTCGGTTTCATCCAAAACGATCACGTTGCGTTTGGGATCAGCGGCGATCCATCGGCCGATCTCTCGGAACCTCGACTCGTGAGCGAGATCGCGCAGCGCTCGCCGAATGCCCCCCCCGAGCGCCTGGTCGACCGCATCTTCCGGCAAACCGAGGTCGTCGATGACAGTTTCCAATCGATTGCAGGCGCTCTGGACCAGCTCGCCCGTTGCCGCCATCGCCATCGGTGCGAGCATCTCGGGGGCTGACGCGGGGGCTGACTCGGCGTACTTCACGAGCTCGCGAGCAGCAGCGATTTCCGCCTCCGCATAGACGACCCGCTCGACGAGCACCTGATGATCGTCAATCTTCGCGCCAGCCTCGGTCAGCTTGCGCGCGGCGACCAGGCACGACTTTCCGAGCTCCTGGCCAGCGTCTAGGCATTTTCTCGCGTCTTCGAGGGTCAGTCTTTGGCTCACGTCTGCACTTCCTCCGGGGGGGTCATCTTCGGCCAGAACCAGCATGGCGGCCAGAACCAGCATGGCGGCCAGAACCAGCATGGCGGCCTGAACCAGCATGGCGGCCTGAACCAGCATGGCGGCCTGAACCAGCATAGCGCGTCCGCGGCGTCAGTCAGTTCCAACCTTTGTTGGTCCCGTCCTATCATGAACGAATGGATGCCGAAGGCTTTCGTTCGCTCATCCGCCGTCGCATCAAAGAAGTCGAAGCTCTGCTCGACGCGGCCGGCGACACCAAGCCGGTGGAGCTCGATCAATCCCGCGTCGGTCGGCTGTCGAGAATGGACGCCATCCAGGCCCAAGCGCTGAGCGCGGAGACCGAACGACGTCGTCGTATCGAGCTCAGTCGCCTTCGGAGCGCCCGCAAGCGGCTCGACGAGGGCGAGTTCGGCGGTTGCATCGACTGCGGCGAACCGATCGCTGAAAAACGACTCCAGCACGACCCCGGCGCGACGGTGTGCATCGATTGCGCTCGTGGCTCGGATTAGTAATCTGGGCGCCTACCAGAGTGAACTCGTCGTCGACTTGCGCACCGGCAAAGCGCGGGGGATGATCGGTGGCATGAACCTTGGCGCCGCTTGTCGTCTCTTCGTGCGCTCACTGGCCGCGTGCACCGTAGCCGCGTGTACCCTGGCCGCGGGTACCCTGGCCGCGTGTGCCCCGCCCTTGAGTCGGAGCGAAGCGGCCGAAGCTCTAGAAGAGGCTCAACTCGCGACACAAGCGTCTTCGCTGACCTCGAGCACCATCGAGATAAAAACCGACTTCCAGATAGGCAACGCGGTCGAAACGGCCGCACAAGAGATCCTCGACTTCTACGCCTCGCAGCTACCGTGCGCCAGCACGACGCTGTCGGGCTCGACGCTGACCATCGAGTACGGCGCCAACGGCGTGTGCACGTACCGCGGGCAGCTCTATTCGGGCAGCCACAGCGTAACCGTGTCGAAAAACGACATGGCAGAGGTCATCGTCGAGCACAGCTGGGACGAGCTGGCGAATCAAACCGTGGAGGTCACCGGAGAAGCCACGGTGACATGGAACTTCGAAGACCGGACTCGACGCGTGCAGCACAGCCTCGAGTGGACCCGCCTCCGGGACTCCAGGCGAGGTGTGGGCATTGGGGACCGGACACAATCCACGCTGGACGGCGGACTGTTCGAAGGCATCCAAACAACGGGCCAAAGGGAATGGGACGGTACGTCGGGCCGCTGGCGTCTCGGGATCAACGACGTCGAGATTCGCTGGGTGGATCCGGTTCCGCAGGCTGGCTCCTACGTCTTGGACACGCCCTTCGACAAACAAGCCCGGATGATCTTCGAACGAGTCTCGCCGACGAAAATCCAGGTTCGAGTCGACAACGGCGGCCGCAGCTTCAGCTTCGACGTCGCGTCGCTTCCAGACACGTCGACGCCCTAACCCGACCAACCGAGCGAGACCCCGACCGATGTCGCCCTCGCGGCGTTGACGCTGATTTCGTCGACCGGGGGCGCGTGCCGAATCAGAATACCGGTTCGCACGCCTGTTTTCTCCGAGCGCAAGGTCCAGAACGCCCCGACATTCCAGAGTCGCTGGGTAGTGCCGCTGCGCTTTTGGCCGTCGAACCTGACGTCTGCTTCCCATCCGAGATCCGTGCTCAGCCCAAGTGTCATCGTCGTCGAAGGCGAATGCACGAGACTGGCCTGCGTGAAAGCGCGTGGCGGGAGTCGTCGCTCGAGTCCGATCGAATCGTCCGGCAGCCGAAACGCCACTTCGCCAACGGCGTTGACGCGCCACCACGCGGTGATGCGGCGCGAGAGGTCGACGGCCAAGCCCATTTCCCAAGAACCGAGCCCTTGGCTGCTGGCAGAAGCGCCGATGGTGCCCGTGGTGCCCGACTGCACACGCCCCTCGTCGGGCTGCCGAGGCGGATCCACGCTGCCCGTCGGAGTCCGAACCGTGAAAACGCCAGCAACCGACGGCCAAGGCTCGCCCCTCCACGGCATCGGTTCGTCGAAGGCCTCCCATCGAGCTCGAAGCGAAGTGTCGCCGAACGACGTGCGCTCCGAGCTGAAACCCACCGCCGATGTCGACTGGCGACCGTAGGCGACGTCGGCCCCGAGCTCGACGGTGTCGACCGCCCGCCACGCCAGCGCCAGCGCATAGTCGAGCTGGGTTTGCATCGCGCCGCTGCCCAAGTCCGCGTACTCGCCGAACGGCGACCATCCCCCGTGCACGAACAACACCGACTGGGTGAAACTTGCCCCGAACGTGTCTAGCTGAGAGGTGAGCGCACCACCGGGTCCCGAAGACCCGCGGCATGGGCAAGCCGAGACCGGATCTTCCACGGTCGACAGCGCCACCGCGACGGTTAACGCCGCCACAGACGACCTACTCACCGGACGTCGACGGTGAACTCGAGCTGGTCGTGAGCTCCCGCCACATCCAGCTCGAAGGTCACGTCCCAGCGCCCCGGCATGAACAGCATGAGCTCGGATACCCGAAATCCGTCTCCCTCCACACTGACGACAGGCAGCGACGTCCCGTGGCCGTGGGCCGGCATGAAGGCCGAGGCCTGGGTGACTCCCGCAAGCGCATCCGCGTCGACGGGGTCGAGCGCGACAGCGAAAACGTTCTCCCCTTGAATGATCCGGTCACCGACGAGTTCGATGTCCGCCAGCAAGAGGCCTCCGGTGCTTTCGAGGCGGAGCGTGTCGCCGTCGAAACGAGCGAGCGACTCGTCCGGGGCGGTCACGCAGGAAGCCAGGCCCCCGACGAGGGTGATGGCGACGACCCGGACCAACTTCATGGTGCATGGAGCTTAGTCACCGCCCGCTGGAGGGTCGATCGGGCGAATTGTCGCAGGTGCTGCGAGAGCGCTACCGGCTCTCCACCTTCACCCCTATGCTGCGCGCCCGCTCATGAAGCTGCCGGACCGTGGTTACTTGATGGTGGCCGCGGCCGCTTCGGTCTGGGGCTGCTGGAGCTTGTTCTTTCGACCTGCCGAGGCGGCCGAAACGATCTTGCCGGCCGCGGAGACCTTCATCGTGCTCGGCGCAGTTCTGCTGCTCACGGGGCCCATCGCGATCAAACAGCGTGGCGGAGGGCGCTCGGCGGCGGCTTGGGGCGGCATGGTTCTGAACGGCGTTTTTAACGCAGCCAACGGGCTGCTGTTTTTCTGGGCGATGCAGCAAACGAGCCTCGCCATCGCCGTGTTGTCTCACTACCTCGCTCCCGTTCTGGTTGCCCTGTTCGCACCGCTGGTGCTCCGCGAGCAGCTCCGGCCGGGAACGTGGACCGCTCTCGGGCTGTCGCTCGGCGGCCTCGCACTCTTGCTCGAACCTTGGCGAAGCTCGAGCAGCGGTGCGCTCTTGGGAGCGTGCCTCGGCGCCGCGAGCGCCGTGTTCTACGCCGCCAACACGATCATCATCAAAAAGCTCGGGGCACACTTCAAACCGATCGAGATCCAAGCCTGGCAAGCAATCCCCGGCATGCTCGTGCTCTTGCCTTTCGCCTGGAACGGTCTCGACTTGTCACTTCGTTCGTACGCATTGATCGGCTCGGCCGGCTTGTTGCTCGGAGGCGTCGGCGGTTTCGTTTTTGTCGCCGGGCTGACGAGGGTGAACGCCGCTAGCGCATCGGTCCTCACTCTGTTGGAGCCTCTGGTCGCGGTCTTGGTCGGCGTCGTGGTCTGGAAGGAGATACCCGGACCGATCGCAGGACTTGGCGCGCTTCTCGTCGTGTACGGGGCGTACCGAGTGCTGAGACGGTGAACGCCTCCGGTCCAACCGCCGCAGGCGCCCGTTCGGAACCCCAAGTCCATGCACTCGCTGGCTGCTACGCCCGGGCGGTGAAGCGTGGACGCGGGCGGGTAGACTCGAGCAACTCGGCGACCCGCTCGGAAGAAACAGGCTTTTCGAGGCATGGATTGGGCAGAGCGTCGATGAGCTCCTGCGCCGAGTCCGTCAAGATGCCGCCGGTCAGAAAGACGACGCGTTTTTCGAGCTTGCCCTGTTTGCTGGCGAGCTCCCGATAGACGTCGATGCCGGACTTGCCGGGCATCATGACGTCGCTGAGGATCAAGTCGAACTCCGCATCACGCTCGAGAAGGTCGAGCGCTTCCTGACCGCCGGAGACCGCGACGACGTCATGAGAGTTGAGCATGCGCTTGAACGCCCGGAGCACGAGCGGCTCGTCGTCTATGATGAGGATCCGCCGCGCAGCGTTGACCCGCCGTGAGCCACTGCGCGCCGGCGCTCCCGAGTCTGGTTGGCGCGACTCGAGCTCGGCCGCCTCAGCCGGCAGCGTCACCCTGACCGTCGTGCCACGGGCAAGCTCACTCTGAATCGACAAGTCGCCGCCGTAACCCTCGATGATGCCTCGACAGACGGAGAGCCCGAGGCCGGTGCCGACACCGACGGGCTTGGTCGTAAAAAAAGGCTCGAATACGCGCCCGAGCGTCTCCGGCGCGATGCCCTCCCCGTCGTCGACGACCTCGATGACGACCCGGCGTCCGTCGGCGGTCGCCATCGTCCGGATCTGGATCAGGCCGTCCGGGCGGTTCTCCGGAATGGCTTGGGCCGCGTTGATTACGAGGTTCAACACGACCTGACTGAGTCTCTGCGGATCCACGGAGACTGGGGCCACCGCGTCGTACTCCCGGACGATGCGTGCGCGATGACGCACCAGCGCCCCGGCCATCTTGGTTGCCGCATCGATGACGTCGTTGACGTCGGTCGACTCGATGCGATCCTCCGAGTCGCGCGCGAAGGACTTGAGATCTCGCACGATCTGCACGACCCGCGAAATCCCGTCCTGGGCTTCGGTCACCGCTTCGAGCACGTGCGAAAACCGCTTCCCTTCGGCGTCGGTGGCCGGCAGCTCTGCTAGCTCCGTCGCAACGTATTCGAGATTGGCCACGACGTAAGCCAGCGGATTGTTGGCTTCGTGGGCGACTCCGGCAGCGAGCTGCCCGACCGACGCCATGCGGTCCGCGCGCAGCATTTCAGCCTCTTGGGCGATCGAACGCCGCTTGGTTTCCGACGTGGCCAACGCCGCTAGCGCGCGCTTTCGCGCCACCTCGTAGGCGACTCCAAGCCCGAATAGAAAGGCCGCGAACAACGTGAAGCCCACGAAGTGCATTCCCGCCCGGGTCTCGACAGCAAAATGATCCGGTAGCTGCGGCGAAAAGACGACGTAGGCCGCGAACTCGACCACGGAGGCCACCGTCCAGAAAGCACCGGAACGCCAGCCGACGGCAAAAAGCGTCAGCAGTGGAACGACGCCGAGCGCCAGCATCGGCGGCGTCCCGAGGCCTCCCCGGAAGTAAGCGGAAATACTCATCGCCACGAAAACCACGAAGCCCAAGTAGTTGCCGGCAATCGTCAGCGAGGCCGTCCGCCGCAAGGCAATCGGGATCCCCAGCAACAACAGCAACATCGTCGCGCTCACGGGTACTTGTGCGGCCGGACCGGCGACGGCGAACGAAACGAGGCGGACGAGGGTCACCGCCGACGCCAAGCCGACGATGAGCAAGATCACTTCAGCCCGGTGGACCGCGTCCGGGCCCTTGGCCCTGAGTTGCTCGGGGATGAGCCACTGGCGCAACGCCCAAAACCGCGATTTCTCGGATTTCTCCACCAACTAGACCTAGCCAAGCTCTGGCGAGCCGGCAATGGCGCTCCCATCGATGAGCCGTCGGAACCTGGTCGCCGCCCCCGCGATTGTACCCTGTTCGTGGCTCTTTGCTCATCAGTCCTACTACGGACACCGACGCCAGCACCACCTTGGCACGTCCCGTGCGTATCGCCGGTACTCGTCCCCGTGGAGCTCGGTCATGAACGCTTCCTCCACCCGGGCCTGCAACTGAAGCAGCACGTGTCCGACGACGAGCGCCAGCAAACTGAGCACGTTCGGCAGGCACAGGAACAAACCGACGAGATACCCATGAACGCCGAGATAGATGGGGTGGCGCGATAACCGGTACAAACCTCGCTCGACCACGGCGCGATTCTCCTGCTGCGCGCGGTCGTTCTGGTGATCGAGTCCGATCCGCCAAGACGTGCCCATCTGTGACTGCGCCAGAACGACGAGGGTGAGCGCAACCACGAGCACCACGGCGCCCACCAGTCGAAATATCGGCCGCTCGAGCCACGCGAACGGCGACAGCAACCCCGGCGCCGCCAAAGGCAACACGAGCGCGCCGGCCACGAGCGCCGTCAGTCCACCAATGCATCGACTCAGGTACGTGTGCACGTCGTCGCGAGTCGCAAGAACGATGGCACTCGCACCGATTCTTCTCTTGACCAGATACGCGCGAAGCACCACCGCCAGACCCAAGAAAACGAGGGAATACGCGAGCAACGCCAGAGCGATCACGACGCCTCCAAACCTTCTCGTGCATGACGAAGCGCGTAGTCGAACAAGTGACGCACATGGTTGTCGTGTATCGAGTAGTAGACGTGCCTCCCGTCCTGGCGTGCCCGTGCGATACGCAGATCTCGCAGAACGCGGAGCTGGTGGGACACGGCGGATTGATCGGCGTGCAACTCGGCGACGAGCTCGTGCACGCACCGCTCTCCGTCTCTGAGCGCCGCGAGCAATCTGAGGCGGGTCGGGCTGCCGAGCGCCTTGAAGACACGGGACAGCTCGACGGCTTCAGCGGCCTGCATGGCGCCCGCCTTTCTGGTCGACGGCATACATGTGTTATATGATCATATTTTCATATGTCAAACCCTACTGGGAGCACGCTTTTCAAAAACCGATTGACGGTCGGTTTTTTCGGCGGGCATAATCCGCTCGAGATGGGTTTGGTCGTCGGGCAGCTGGAAACCGCGGTGATGGAGCACCTTTGGCGGCACGGGGCGTCGAGCGCCAAGGACGTGCACCGAGCCCTTGGCGACCGCCGCGGAATCAAGCTGAACACCATTCAATCGACGATGGATCGGCTGTTCCGAAAGCGCATGTTGCAGCGGGAGAAAGTCAGCCACGCGTACGTCTACACGCACGCGGTGAGCCGCGAGGAGCTCAGCACGCGGGTCATCGGCGAGGTGCTCGAGACACTCGCGGGCGGCGAAACCGGCGTGATGCTGACGGCGTTCGCCAATCTCGCCGAACGCGAGGGCGACGAAGCCCTGGTTCAACTCGAGGAGCTCATCGCCAAGAAGCGTCGGGGTGGGACCACATGACCGGCATCTTGGCGCTTGCCGCGCTCGTGGCGGCCCTCGGCACTCTGCAAGTCCTGCTCTCGGCGGTCGTCGTCGCCGTGATGCTTCCTCTCATCAGACCGTGGCTCGAAGCGGCGGCGCTCGCCGGCAGAACGCGTTTGCTGGCCCTGCTCTCGGGGTTGCCCCTGCTCTCGGGGGTGGTGTTGGTCACGGCATGCCTTTGGCCCTCGTTGTCGCAGGGGCTCGGGCTCAGTGGCGATCACTGCCTCGTTCACATCGACCATGCCCTGCACCTGTGCCTAGCTCACCTTCCCAGCACCGCCCCGCCCCTGAGCGCCGCCATCGCCGTCGCCGTCGGACTGATCATGACGGCGTGCGCCTCGTGGCGGGCAGCGACCCTTCTTTGCTCGGGCCGTGACGAGGCCCACGTGCTCGCCGCCATCTCTCACCAACGGGGGGAGATCCGTTGGATCGAATCGCGGTTTCCCCTCGCCCTCACCGTCGGCCTGCTGCGCCCGCGCATCTACGTGTCGTCGGGACTCGAACGGGGTCTAGACGACGCCGAGCTCGATGCCGCCATCGCTCACGAAAGGTGCCATTCGCGTGAGCGTCACGCGCTGTTGAAGCTGCTGGCCACCGTCAGCGGCACGTTTCATTTGCCTCGGGTCCAGCGTGAGCTCGGGAGCTTGCTCGACCTCGCTTGCG
This sequence comes from Polyangiaceae bacterium, assembly GCA_029261965.1. Taxonomy (GTDB): domain Bacteria; phylum Myxococcota_A; class Polyangia; order Polyangiales; family Polyangiaceae; genus JAJDAH01. The sequence goes on along the minus strand of JAJDAH010000048.1, from coordinate 8,167 downwards.
AACGCCGCGCCGACGAGTGCGCCGCCATCCACGTCGATGATCGAGTTCGGGTCGCCAGCGCACTCGTACGAGCTCATCGTCTCGTCGCCGCTCAACCGTCGACGACGCTCGCCTTCGCCGACGGTTCGCTCAGCCGAGTAGACCTGCGCGTTCGCGCCCTACTGATGGAACCCGCGACGAGCCGACGCCACTGGTGGCCGCTCGGGGCGGCGGTGGCGAGCCTCGCGCTCGCGACCATTGGCAATCACGAGCTTCACCACGCGGCCGAGCATCTGCTCGCGCTGCTCGTCTGAAAAGGGCGCGTCGTGTTTTTCACCACACACCGGCCGTCGTCGAACCAAAAAACCGATTGGCAATCGGTTTTTTCCTGCTTGTTGCTCGTCCTCTCGTGCTCGGTGGCCAGCTGCGGCGGGGCGACCGCGGGCGGCGGGGCACGAGCGTCGACATGGCCAGCCGGTGCGCCGAGCCACGCCAACGCCCCTCGGGGGCTCGGCGCGACATCACTCGAGCGGCTCGACGAAATTCACGCCACCCGGCACTTCTGTCAGACAGGCCCGGAAGTAGCGGTTGCCCGTGGCCGGGCGCTCTTGGCCAGTGCGGGGGTCACCGAGGCGGCTACTCGACCGAACCCCACGTTGCTTGGCGCGCACGACCGCAGCCTGACGGGCGAACGCGACCACGAAACGGTGGTCGGAATAGAGATCCCCATCAGTCTCGGCGGAAAACGGGGCCTCATGAAGTCTGCGGCCGCGGCGCGGCAAGCACAGATCGAGCTCGAGTCCAGTCATCAGCGGCTCGTGGCCGCCTTGTCGTTCCGACGGGCGTTCGTCCGCGCTTCGCTGGCGCGCGCACGCCTCGACGTGTTGCAGGCCCAACAGGACGCTTACGAGTTCCTGGTCAAGAAGCTCGAACGACTCGAGGGTAGTGGAGAAAACGCCCAGCTCGACCGGGACCGCTTGCTCGTCGAAGCCGAGCTGAGCGCTGCGGGCCGGGTGTCGCACGAGCTCGAGCTGACCTCGCAAATGGCCTGGCTCGAAACCGTGCTCGACGCTTCGGTCGAGCTCACCGCAGAGCTCGGCGAGCTCGGGGGAGCGGCGCCCCCGGCCGACGGCCGAACGCCAGCGACGAATCCGGCCGTGGCCGCGCTCGAAAAAGCTGCTGAGGCGAGTCGAATCGAAGCCGACGCCGCGCGAAGGAAACGCGTGCCGGACGTCGACTTGTTCGCGGGCTATCGGGTCGTCGGCAGCGAGGCGAGCGAAACCGGGCACGGATTCTCGCTTTCCTTGTCCGTGCCGCTCACTCTATTCGACCACGGACAAGCTGAAGCCCAACGAGCCGAGGCCCGAGCGGCCATTGCGAGCGCGAAGCTCGGCCAAACCGAACGTCAATCGCGGGCCGAGAGGCAAGCCGCACGGCAGCGCCTGACGGCGATCGCCCAGACGATGCCGCGACTGAAAAAAGCAGTCGAGCTCGCGAAGAAAACCGAGAACGGGGCCCAACGGCTCTACCTCGCCGGTGAGGGTGAGCTTTTGGCCGTCATGCAGGCGACTCGCAGCCGCACCGAGCTCGAGCTCCTGCTGATCGAGCTCGCCGGGGCGCGAGCCGACGCCATCATGACCTTGGTGAAAGCACGCGGTCGTTTCGCCGAGACCGAGCTCGGCGCAGCGTGCAACGGAGCAGCCCCTTGAAGCTGGCCGCCAAAGCGGGCGTCGCGTTGCTCGCGCTCGGTTGCCATGACCACGAGCATGACGGCCATGGTCATGGCCAGGATCACGGCCACGAGCACGCCGAGTCGAAGCAAGAGGAGCACGAGCACGGCGGAGACGAGTCCATCGGGTGCACGGCGTGGACCGACGAGTTCGAGCTCTTCGTGGAAATCGACCGCCCCCAAGAGGGAAAAAACGTCGGCTACCACGCCCACATCACCCGACTCGTCGACTTCAAGCCGGCGATGAAGGGTGTGCTCACGGTGGAGTGGCGAAGTGGCGGAAGCGTGGTCACCGAGGCTCGCGCCGACGCGGTAGCACGAGCGGGCATCTTCACGCCGGAATCCAAATCTCCCCCGCCGGGCGCGTACGAAGTCGTCGTTCGCTACGAGCTCGGCCAACAGAAGGCGCGCTTCGACTGCGGCAAGGTCGAAGTCGGCGGCGAGGCCGAGGCCCACGAGGAGTCGCCAAGCCTCGGCTTCACGAAGGAGCAGCAGTGGGTCATTCCCTTCGCCACGTCGCTTTCGGTCAAACGAAAGATGGCCCGAGAAGTCGAGCTCCCGGCGATCGTCGAGCCGGCGGGCAGCGATCGACTCACGATTTCCGCGCCGACCTCCGGCCGATTTTTCCACAGTCCGAAACTGTCACTCGCCGAGGGTCTGCACATCGACCGGGGTCAGCAGGTCGGCAGCATCGCTCCGACGGTGGCGGGCGACGATTTCAGCGAGCTCACCGGCGCAGTCGACGAAGCGAGGGTCGCGAAGAACCAGGCACTCGCCGAGCTACAACGCATCAAGCCGCTCGTCGCCGATGGGCTCCTGCCCAACAAGAGGCTGACGACGGCCCGTAACGACGTCGAGCGAGCAAACGCTCGGCTCAAGGCCACCCGGGGTCGCCTCGCGCGGGTCGTCGCCCCCGGCGGCAAAGGCGGTCTCTCCGTGAAGTCGTCTTTGGCCGGCGTCGTCACGGAGATCCTGGTGGCGAACGGCGAGCCCGTGGCGCCCGGCGCACCGCTCGTGCGCATCGGCGGCGAGCGCAGCCGTTGGCTCAGAGCGCGATTCGTCGTTCGGCCGGATCACGAGCTCAGTCCCGCGGTTCCCGTGGCGATCCGCACGGCCGAGGGCGAGCGCGTCGACGTACGGGGGAGAGCCAAGCTCCTGTCGCTTCACCCGATCGTCGACCCGAAGACGCAGTTGGCCACTTGGATCGCCCAAGTAAAGCTCGGCGACGGACAAGAGGAGCCGAGTCACGATCTGAGATCCGGTGCGCGAGTCGTTCTTCTACTCAGCGTCGGTAAAGTCGAAGAACGGGTCGCCGTGCCCCGCGGCGCGGTCGTGGATATCAACACTCGCCCCTACGTGTTCGTTCAGCTCGAAGGCGAGAGTTTCGAGAAGCGACGCGTGGTCGTCGGGGTTTCCGACAACGACTACGTCGAAATCGTCAGCGGGGTGAAGACCGACGAACGCGTCGTCAGCCAGGGCGGCTACGACATCCACCTCGCGAGCGTGATGGGCACGGTGGAGTCCCACCAGCACTGAGCCCGAACGATGTTCGATCTCATCATCCGCAACTCCCTCAGGCGTCCTTGGCTCGTCCTGTTCCTTGCGGTGCTCGTCGCCGCCCACGGAGTCGACTCGATTCGCACGATGCCGGTCGACGTCTTGCCCGAGCTGACCGCACCCACGGTGACAGTAGTCACCGAGGCCCACGGGCTCTCGCCCGAGGAGGTCGAGCAGACGGTGACCATTCCGCTGGAACAAGCGCTGAACGGAGCCGGAGGCGTGCGCCGCATTCGCTCATCCAGCGCGATCGGGCTCTCGCTCATCTGGGTCGAGTTCGAATGGGACGTCGATCCTCTCGTGGCACGACAGGTGGTCAACGAGCGCCTGAGAGTCGCCCACGGCGGGCGCGAAGAGCACCCGGAGCCAGTGCTCGCGCCCGCCACGTCGATCATGGGCGAGATCATGTTCGTTGGATTGCTCGCCAAGGACGGCATGTCGCCTCGGGATCTCAGAACCGTGGCGGACTGGGACGTGCGTCGAACCTTGCTTTCGATTCCGGGGGTGGCCCAAGTCGTGCCCATCGGTGGCGAGGTGGCTCAAGTCCACGTGACTCTTCGTCCCGAGAGACTCATGGCTCACGAGCTCTCGGCGCACAGCGTCGTCGAGGCGCTCCACCGGGCCTCGGCCGCCGGAAGCGGGAGCTTCCACATCGCCGGACCGCAGGAATACCTGGTGCGCGCCTTCGGTCGACCGTCGTCGCTCGAAGATCTCGGCCGAACCGTCGTCGCCCGCAAGGACGACGTTCCCATCATGCTTCGGGACGTCGCCGACGTCGCCACCGGCTCGGCGGTCCGTCGGGGCACGGCATCGGTGAACGGGGAAAACGCCGTCGTCCTGAAGATCCAGAAGCAATCGCGAGCGAATACGCTCGACCTCACTCGGAGGATCGATCAATCCCTCGACGGCATCGAAGCCAGTCTGCCCGAGGGCGTAACGCTGTATCGGAAGGGTTTTCGTCAGGCGCAGTTCATTCGGGTGGCGGTGGACAACGTCACCCGCGTTCTCGTCGAGGCCGGAGCCCTCGTCGTCATCGTGCTCTTGATGTTCCTCATGAGCTGGCGGACGACGTTCATCAGCGTCGTCGCCCTGCCCCTGTCGCTGCTCTCTGGCATCGTGGTCTTGCGCATGACCGACGCCTCGATCAACACGATGACGCTCGGTGGATTCGCCATCGCCATCGGCGAGCTCGTCGACGACGCCATCATCGACGTGGACAACGTGCACCGGCGCCTGCGCGAGAACGGCAAGTTGCCGGCGACCGAACGTCTCGCGACGTTCCACGTCGTGCTCGAGGGGTCGCGTGAAATTCGCGGCTCCATAGTGTACGCGACGGCGATCATCATCCTGGCCTTCCTCCCCATGTTCTTCCTGAGCGGCCTCGAAGGGCGGCTGCTCGGCCCACTCGGCCTCGCCTTCGTCACGAGCATCGCCACCTCGCTTTTGGTGGCGCTGACCGTGACTCCGGTCCTCTGCCTGCTCCTGCTTCGCGACGAACGAGGCGGCGAGCGGGTGCGGCAGAGCTTCGTCGCGCGGTGGCTCGAGAGCGCCTACCGCCCCTTCGTGCGCGCCACCCTCCGGGCGACGACACTCGTCACCGCGCTGTCGATTGTCGGAGTCGTGCTGGCAGGCGCCGCCCTCGCCACCTTCGGACGCGGGTTCCTGCCACCGTTCAACGAAGGCGCGCTGAACATCGCCGCCGCCACGGCGCCGGGCACGTCGCTCGAAACGTCGAGCAACATCGCGGCGCGACTCGAACGCGTGCTCACCGAGCATCCGGCGGTCACGTCGGTCATCCGGTTCACGGGCCGCGCAGAAGAAGACGAGCACGCGCTCGACGTGAACTACTCCGAGCTCGAGGTGACCCTCGATCTCGAAAACAAGCACCACCGAGACCAGGTTCTCGAAGACGTGCGCGCCATGGCAGCCGGCATCCCCGGACTCACGGTGACCGTCGGCCAGCCCATCAGCCACCGGATCGACCACATGCTGAGCGGCGTTCGGACGACGATTGCGGTGAAGCTGTTCGGCCCCGATCTCGACACGCTTCGCTCGCTCGCCCGGCGCGCGGAGAGCGCGGTGCGAAGCGTGCGCGGCACGGTGGATGTGAGCGTCGAGCAGCAAACCGAGGTCCCTCACCTCGTCATCCGCCCGCGGGCGACCGAAATTGCCGTGCTGGGTCGATCCCAGGGAGATCTCATCCACTTCGTGCAGATGGCGCTCGCCGGCGAACGCGTGGGCACCTGGTGGGAACACGAACGAACCCGAGCCATCGTCGCGCGATTTCCCGCTGACTACCTCGAAGACATCGACCGCATGCGCTCTTTGCCCCTCGAGGCCGAGGGGACACGTTTCGTGCCGCTCGAGGCGGTGGCGTCGATCGATCGCACGATGGGGCCGAACCTCATCAATCGCGAAAACGTCGAACGGCGCCTCGTGGTCAGTGCCAACGTGTCAGGCCGCGACGTGAAGGGCGCCGTCGAAGAGATCGAATCCGCGCTCCGGAGCTCGGTGCCGATGCCCAGTGGATATCGCTACGCCCTCGGCGGCGAATTCGAGAGCGAAGCCGCCGCCAGCCGCACGATCGTGGGTCTGTCGTTGTTCGCCGTTTTTGGGATGCTGCTGCTCCTGTCCACCGCTTTCCGCTCGATGCGCCACGCGATCATCGTGATGGTCAACTTGCCCTTCGCTCTGGTTGGCGGCGCGGTGGCGGTGTGGCTCACCGACGGCATCATCACGGTAGCCTCCCTCGTCGGATTCATCACGCTGTTCGGCATTGCCAGCCGCAACGGCATCATGATGATCTCGCACTATCGAAAGCTGATCCGCGAGGACGGGTTGCCCGTGCAGACCGCGGTCATCGAAGGCAGCGTGCATCGGCTGACCCCGATTCTCATGACGGCGCTCACCGCGGCGCTGGCTCTCATTCCGATCGCGATGTCCTCGGGTGAGCCTGGACACGAAATCCAGGGGCCGATGGCCACGGTCATCCTCGGTGGTCTGGTGAGCGCTACAGCGCTCAATCTGGTGGTCATCCCTGCCCTGTTCGCCCGGTTCGCGGGCGTGGAGGATGTGCTCGCCCCCAGCTTCCGTTGAAACACCCTCGAGCGAATCCGCGGCGTCGCCGTTCGCCCGCTCCGAGGAGCGAGCGCCACGCCCACGCGAAGCTCTCGGGTAGGGCCAGATACCTTTTTGCACATCGCTCCGCGCGGAACTCTCGCCGCCGAACGAGCCGGAGGTCACGACACCGCGCTTGGCCAGTTGGGGCTACAATGCGACGAAAGTGAGCGAGCCTTCGCACAGCATTCGTTACTACCAGCTCGGCGCGTCCGTCGACGCCGCCAAGCAGCAGTTCGGCGACGAGGCGACCGCGGCGGTGGTGCAAGCCATGCCCGAGGACGTGCAAAAGACCATCTCGGACATCTCGACGGCGATGAGCTGGATCCCCGTCGAGAACCTCATCACGTGGACCTTCGGCGTTTGGGAGGGTCCCGCCGAACGCAGCCGCGACACGATGGTCGAGTACACGCGGCGACAGGTCGATCTCGGCTTCGGCCGAGTGCGTCGCGCCCTACTGACGATGGTGTCCCCGAAGATGCTACTCAATCGCGCTCCCGAGCTTTGGGACCGTGACAACCGCGGCGGACGGGTCACCGTCGAAGTCGACGACAAACAAGCCGTCTGGACCTTGTCGGACCACCCGTATTGCGAGACGCCTCACGCCAGAGCGTCGATGGCGGAAGTCCTCATCTATTGCATCGAGATGACTCGCGCGAAGAACGTGTCCGGGACGCATGGACTCTACCTGGGCTCGCTGCGCGTGACTCTTCGCTGGCAATGAACGCGCGGGAGGCGAGCCTCCTCAGGTTTCGCGGCCGGAGAACATCGCGAAGGCCTCGGCTGCCGTGACCCACCCCGCCTTCATCCGCCCGAGCGAGACTCTGGGGCGCCGGTAGAGCAGATTCATGGGCAATTGACATACATACCAACCAGTTGGTATGTATGGCTCGTGCCCAAGGCTCGAGCCGCGAAGGAGAAGCTGCTCGATGCAGCGTTGTCGTTGATTCGCGAGAAGGGCTTCTCGGCGATGACGGTCGATGACCTGTGCGCGCGGGCGGGCGTGACCAAGGGCGCGTTCTTTCACTACTTCAAGAGCAAGGATGAGCTCGGTGTCGCCGCCGCCGAGCACTGGTCGGCCGTGACCGGCGCGCTCTTCGAGCGCGCGCCGTACCACGACGCAGAAGACCCACTCGACCGAGTCCTCGGCTACATCGAGTTCCGCCGGGCGCTGCTCCGAGGCGACATCCCGGAGTTCACGTGCGTCGTCGGGACCATGGTCCAGGAGACATACGGGCAGTACCCACAGATCCGAGACGCTTGCGCGGCGAGCATCTTCGGGCACGCCGGCACGCTCACAGACGACATCGCCGAGGCCATGACGAAGCGCGGACTCGTCGCCGATTGGACAGCCGAGAGCCTCGCGGCGCACAGCCAGGCGGTGCTGCAAGGCGCGTTCATCCTTGCGAAGGCCAAGAACGAGGTGGGCGTCGCGATTGAGAGCGTCGAGCACCTGCGCCGCTACGTCGAGCTCCTGTTTACTCACCCTTCAACGGTGGAGAAGAAGCAATGAACGGGCGGTACGTCTCGTTGGCGCTGCTCACCGCCACGGGCCAGTACAACGAAGACCTGGCGAGCGCGGGCATCTTGCAGTCCGGCGAGAGGAGGCGCAGTCGAGATGAGTAACACGCCCAAGGTTCGTACCTGCCTGTGGTTCGACGGCAGCAGCGAAGAGGCGGCGGAGTACTACGTGTCCCTGCTGCCCGACAGCGTCATCGAGACGGTGTTGCGGCCCGAGCCCGGCAAGTCCGCCATGATCGTCGAGCTGTCGCTGGCCGGAACGCC
>JAJDAH010000470.1 GCA_029261965.1 Polyangiaceae bacterium | reverse complement strand
TGCCGCCGGTCCCACCCGTGCCAGCACCGCCGGTTCCGCCAATGCCACCAGTGCCCGCTCCGCCGGTTCCGCCGATGCCACCAGCTCCGCCAGTGCCAGCGCCACCAGTTCCGCCAGTGCCAGCGCCACCAGTTCCGCCCGTGCCCGCGCCGCCAGCACCTGCCGCGCCGCCAGCACCTGCCGCGCCACCAGCACCCGCACCACCAGCACCCGCGCCTCCAGCACCCGCACTGCCATCAATCCCAGAATCCACGCCGGCATCGACACACATGCCCGGCCCGGTCGTCGTGCAAGCGCCGCATCCGTCACACATCATGCCCGAGTTGTTGGGACCGCAATTGACGTTCGGCGGGTGTGGGGCGTCGACGCACTGAGTCACGTCGAGCGGATCGCACGTGTGAAAGACGCAGCCGTCACGACCGAAAGCACACTGCGCCCCGATGGACACGCATACGCCGGCCGTGCACGACCCAGCACACTTGTTCGTATTGTTCTGCGGCTTGCACGGCACGCCATCCGCCGCCGTTTGAGCGACGCACGCGCCTGCTTGACACGTCTGCGCGCAGTCCCCGTCCTCCCCACAGAGCTGACCGTCTAGAGAAGGGATCGGTAGAGTACTGACGGGCACGCAGACGATCTGCCCGGAGGGACTGTTCGGATTGAACCAGCACACGCCATCGCAGGCATCTGAAGGGCCGCCGTCGTCGGGGTCGCAGGGCTGGGCGAACGTCACGGGCCGGCAAGGGCCTGTGATGTATTGCGTGACTTCAGCGGTTTCCCCGAGGCCCTCGGTCCCTGTGGGCCCATCCCCCGAGCACGCTGCGGCCGCGCCGAACCCAAGAGTACAGAGAATGGTCCACCGAAGTCCGTTCTTCATTTCACCCACCGCTCAAAAAGTAGCGCTGATGTCAGCTCATCCCAGCATCGGCCGCGCGTGTCAACGTGGCCCATCCTGAAAAACACCCACAAATCTCTATTGATAAATCGATGATAAATTCATCAGTCGGGCGCCACTCACGTCGTACCGCGGGGCCTCGGCCGATCGCGCGGGGTCGGGGCGGCCAGTTGCAGGTGGGGGCAGCTAGTCGACCTCGCGCGAGAGCTTATCGAGCGCCTGCTGCGCGCCCCCCGTGAAGCCCGCGGCGACCTGACGAGCGGCACGCAAGTACGCCGCAGCCACGCCCCGATCGAATGTTGGGGTTGCGCGCACCGCGTCGACCAATGACGCGACGAGCTCGAACGGAAGTGGCGACGGCCCGATCGTATACAGCTCGAACACATACTCGAGCCACGTCGGCCGCCGGGTGAGCTTGGCGAGCTGAATCGCGTAGCCCGCCGCCCACTGCGACGCAGCGGAGGTCTGCCTCCACGGCGCGTGCGGGACGTCGTGCGGCGCCCTCACCAACTGCAGCGGTGCGTGCGTGAACACGCAAAGCGACCCCCGCAACTGCTCGACCTGCGGCAACGCCTGCGCCGATCCGGCAGACGGGTCAGCGCTCTGCCTTTCGGGCACCTGCGACTTCACGTGCGACTCGGGCTTCAGCAAGTGCGGAACCTCTTGCGCCGACACGGCTGCGGATCCCTCGAACTGCAGCACCTGCGGCAACGTGTGCCCCGACGACCCTAACGGCACGAGCCGCTGCACCGCGGGTGTCTGCGGCATCAGCTGCGACGCTGGCTTCTCCCTCTGCAGCGGTGAATGCGTCGACACCGACGTCGATCGTGATCACTGCGGCAGTTGCGGCAACGGCTGCAGCGGCTCCGAGCTTTGCGTCAGCGGCACGTGCGGGACGACCTGCCCGCTAGGAGAAACCCAGTGCGGCGGCCAATGCACGAACACCGGCACGGACCCGCTCAACTGCAGCTCTTGCGGAACGGTGTGCCCGAAACCACCCAACTCGACGCGTACGTGCGTCGGCGCAGTCTGCGGGTTCACGTGCCTAGCCAACTTCGCCGACTGCGACGGCAACGCCGGCAACGGATGCGAAGTCAACTCGCTGAGCGACCCGACTCACTGCAACTCGTGCACGGTCGCGTGCAACTCGACGAACGCCATGGCCAGCTGCGTCGCGGGCGCGTGTCAGGTGACCTGCAATCCGGAGTTCGGGGATTGCGACGGCGACCCGTCGAATGGTTGCGAGTGCGGTCTCTTGAACGGCTGCACGATGTCCACGGCCACGGACATGACCGGGCAGTCCCAAATCACCGTCGAGTTCGGCTCGAGCATCGGCCACCGGTACGTCCCGGGGTGCATCGTCGTGAGCGTCGGCACCGAAATCGTGTTCGATGGCAACTTCAACCCGCATCCGATGGTCGGCGGTACCGTCGCTGGCGGCACGGCGGTGCCGGATGCCACGTCACCCTTCTGGCCGGAAGTCACTTCCGGGGGCTCGGCATCGTTCACTCTCGGCACGCCGGGCACGTTTCCCTACTACTGCCCGGCGCATTTTCAGCTGGGCATGATGTCGACGATATACGTCGTGCCCTGAAACTGCCGTTTCGCTCCTCCGACGTTGGCGCTAGCCTCGACATGGTGCGGCGGCTGATCGTTTCCGGGCTGCTCGTCACCAGCCCACTGCTCGCCCAAGGGCAGAAAGCGAGCGCGACGATCGATTGGGCCCGAAAACCCGGCGCAGAGCAGTGCATCGACGCCCAGGCCCTCGCGCGGGCGGTGGAAGCTCGACTGCAGCGCCCGGTATTCACTGCGCCTGGCCGAGGAGACGCCGTCGTACGCGGCACCGTCGAGCCACGAGCCAAAGGCGGCTGGGCGGCCACCATCGAGCTCCGGTCGGCGGACGGTCGCTTCGTCGGCGTGCGCGAGCTCAGCACCGACGCCGAACATTGCTCTGCCTTCGACGACTCGCTCGCCCTGGTGCTCGCCCTCCTCGTCGACGTCGAAAAAAAACGCGTGGCTGCGGCGCCACAACCACCCGCCACGCAGCCACCCGCCCCTGACAAGCCACGCGTGCGCGAGCGGGTGAAGATCGAGGTCCCCAAGGAAGCGCACGCGCCGCGACTGCCGTGGTTCTACGAGCTCGGCGCGATCGGCGCGGCGTCGTTCGGCATCCTGCCGGACCCAGAGCTCGGCCTCGGGGCTCTCGCGGCGCTCGACCCGCCACACTTTCCCCCCGTGGTGCTCTCGGCCACGTTTTTCCGAACCCAACGCACCGCTCGACCGCCGGGGCGCGCCTCGTTTTCGCTCGTGCTCGCGAGCTTCGAGCTCTGTCCGGTTCGCGCCGGCAGCGGGCGCGTGAGCCTGGACGGCTGCATCCGGCAGCGGGCGGGTCGGCTCGAGTCGGTCGGCACCGGTTTCGACGACAACGGAGCGGACGATCGGCTCTACATCGACTTCGGACTCTCGGCCGATGGAGCGCTGGTGCTCGCCGGTCCGCTCGAGCTTTTTCTGTCGTTCGGGGGGTCCGTACCGCTCACGCGGGACCGCTTCATCGTCGAGGGCCCCAGCGAAACCCGCCAGCTGCATCGATCCGCCGCGGTCGTCGGGGATGTGGGGGTAGGACTGAAGCTACGCCTGTAGTTGATAATCAGCTGGACCCAGAGCCACTGATTCGTCAGTACCCGTGACTCCCCGTCCCGTCATAGGCTGGCGGCGCTCGTGCCCGCCGAGAAGCCCCAGTTTCGAGAGATCTTCGACGCCAACGCAAGATACGTCTGGCGGGCGGTCCGCCATCTCGGTGTGCGCGAGGCGGATCTGCTCGACGTGTGCCAAGAGGTCTTCATCGTCGCCCATCGCCGCCTCGAGGATTTTGAAGGACGGTCGGAGATCCGCACTTGGCTGTACGGCATCGCCATCCGCACAGTCTCGGACTATCGCCGCCGCGCACACATCCGGCGCGAGGTGGCGGTCGCAGAGGTGCCCGAAGGGGCGACCGAAGCCGACCAGGAACGAAACATCGAGCGCGCCGAGGCGCGTGCCCTGCTTCTCCGGCTGCTCGACGAGCTCGACGACGACAAGCGAACGGTTTTTGTCCTCTACGAAATCGAGCAACTGCCGATGAAGCGCGTCGCCGACCTCGTCGCTTGCCCGTTACAGACCGCCTATTCGCGCCTGCATGCGGCGCGAAAGGCCATCGACAAGGCCGCCCGTGAGCTGCCGGGACGGAACCCGTGACCGACATCGATCCCCCGCGCCTCACGGATCCGGGCTCGGAAGCGCCCGAGTCGCTCCGAGAAATGCTCGACAGCGCACGAGGCGACGTGGCGACGCCGGCCGAAGTGGAGGCGCTTGCCGCGAGTCTCGGCCCAGCACTGGGAGTCGCCGGAGCTACGGTCGGCACGAGCACCGGCGTTTCACTCGCCGCCAAAGTGGGAATCACCATGGTGATCGCGGCCGGGCTCGGCGGTGGATGGTGGCTCACTCGGAATGCCTCCGAGCCAACCGAGACCCCGGCGGCCGTTGGGCAAAAAACTGCCCCGGATTCGACCGCGCCAGCTCCGGAGCCGGCGGCCGCGGCCGCGGCGCCGGAAGAGGAACCGGAAGAAGAAAAAGCTCCTGCACAGGATTCACCGCCTGTCGACGAGCCAGATCCAGCTCCCAGCGAGAGCGCCACCAGCACTCCCAAACGAGCAGCACCGAGCGAAGCGTCGCTATTGGGCGCCGCCCAAGCCGCGTTGGCGAGCAATCCGAAACGCGCACTGGAGCTCACCCGGCGACATCGCACTCTCTATCCCAACGGAATGCTCGGGCAGGAGCGCGAGGTCATCGCCATCGAGGCTCTGCGCAGGCTTGGAAGCAAAGAAAAAGCAAAAGAACGAGCGGAGAAGTTCAACGAGGAGTTTCCCGGTTCGCCGCACGAAAGAAAGGTGGGCGACGGAAAGAATCAGCGGTAACCCCCCAAGGTGGGCGCTGACCAATGAAGGGTCGTTTCTGGCTGCCGGCGGCACTGCTCCTCGCAACCACTCCGACCGCGAGCTGTAGCGACGACGTCGTCGTCGGGACGACTTTCGCCGCTCCGTCGGCCATCGACGGCGGCACGGACACAGGCGCGGTCCAGGGTTGCCGCGTGGCCGCCTGCGTCGGCCGTGTCTACGCCTGCGGCGACTGCGAGGACAACGACGCCGACGGCCTCGTCGACATGGAAGATCCCGACTGCTACGGGCCATGCCACAACGCCGAGGACACCTTCTTCGGTTCGATCCCCGGGCAGAACGCTGCGCAATGCAAGCAGGACTGCTACTTCGACCAAGACACCGGCTCCGGCAACGACGGCTGCAACTGGAGCCACACCTGCGATCCGTTGGAGGTCGCTCCCGCCTTCGCACCGGGCGGCGCCGCGTGCGAGTTCGACCCCTCGGCGTCGGTACCGGGAACGACCGAAAGTTGCGCCGCCCTGCAGACGAGCCAGTCGACCGAGTGTCTAGACACTTGTTTGACACTCGTTCCGAACGGTTGCGATTGCTTCGGCTGCTGCTCGGTGCCCGGGGCGCCTACACCGATATTCCTGGGTTCCACCGAAGGACCGCAGAATCAGCCCACCTGCGACCTCAAAAGCGTCGCCGATCCCACGCGATGCCGCCCGTGCACGCCGGTCGCCGGATGTTTCAACGATTGCCAGCGATGCGAGCTTTGCATCGGAAAAAGCGCGCTTCCGGCGGACTGTTCGGCGACCAGCGTCGACGCGGGAGGCTGCGCGATCCCCGAGTGCGCGCCGGGCTCGACACCCTGCGGAGCTGATTGCCTGGAAAACTGCCCCAACGGCTCAGTCTGCCTGACGGGGTGCTGTCAGCGGCTGCCTACGTGACGATGTGATAATTCGCGTGCTGCCGCACCACTGACCGGCGCGGAGATTCTTCATATGGTGAATTCAAGACTCGGGCGAGCGGGATGGGGTTTGGCTTTCGCGATCCTCGCGACGGCGTGCGGAGGATCGGGGAGCGATAGCAGCTCGTCCGGAGGCACCGGCGGAGACGCTGGGTCGACCGGCACTGGAGGCACCACCATGGGATCCGGCGGATCCGGCGGTGTGTTCGCCCCCGCCCTCTTTCTCGGCGCGACGACCGGC
>JAJDAH010000469.1 GCA_029261965.1 Polyangiaceae bacterium | reverse complement strand
GCCGAGGCTCGGTTCGAGATCCTTCGGTGTCACCGGTGTGCGGTACTGACCCATCGGGCCTTCGGCCGTCTCGACGTCGCAGAACACGTTCCTCGCCACCAGGTGCTCGTCGCTTCGAAGCTCGTCGGGCTCGAGCACGGGCTCGAGCATGCAATCGGCGTCGGCGCCGATCTTCGCCCATTCGTCGCGAGTCTTCTCCTTGAACGCGCGAGCGAACTTCTGCTTGAGCTCGGGCTGGTGCGGCCCCGGCACGATGGCCGAGAGATCGCCGTCGATCCCAGATGCCTGGAAGAATTTTTGCAAGAACTTCGGCTCGAGTGCGCCGAGCGCGACCCACTTGCCATCCTTGGTCTCGTAGGTCTGGTATGCCGCGATGCCACCGGTGAGCACCTCGCCGCCACGCGCAGGCTTTTCGCCGGCGAAGGTGCGGGAAAGGGGCGAGGTGGCGAATGGGATCACCGACTCGCTCATGCTGACGTCGACGACCTGACCGACCCCGGTGCGATCACGCTCGCGCAGGGCGGCGAGGATCCCGATGACACACCACAGGCCGCCGCTCACGTCCGCGAGTTGGTAGCCGGGGGGAAAGGGTTGCCCGTCGGGGGGGCCTTGAAGGCCGAGCAGTCCCGCGCGTGCCAAGTAGTTGAGGTCGTGGCCAGCGCGGTCAGCCAGCGGTCCTGTCTGGCCATAACCGGTGAGCGCGCAGACGACGAGTCGGGGATTTTCGGAGAGCAGCGTTTGGTGGCCGACGCCCAGGCGATCGAGCACTCCGGGACGGAACTGCTCGAAGAGCACGTCGTAGCTGCTAACGAGTCGCTTGAACGTGGCCGCGCCGTCGGCGTGCTTGAGGTCGAGCACCAAGCCGCGCTTGCCGCGGTTGAGGGCATGGAAGGCCACGCTTTCGCCAGCCACTTGGGGCGGCGTCGCTCGGAGATAGTCTCCGGCGCCGCGGTCCTCGACCTTGTCTACGGTGGCTCCGAGGTCCGCCAGCACGAGCGAGCCCAGGGGACCCGGGAGGAGCCGGGTCAAGTCGAGGACACGGATGTTCTCGAGCCCGGCCATCACTTGCCCAGTTCTGCGCGATGCGCCGCCACCCACGGCGTCGGGCCTTGGGCGCAGCCGTCGAGAGGAGCGGCCTTGGTTTCCTGCCTCGCCGCGGCGCGCGCCCACGCCCCGGCGAGGCGAGCCCGATCCTCCGGGGCGACGCCGGGTCCTCGCAGCAGATGCTCTTTGTGGCGATCGATGAATCCCGTGTCGTAGCTTCCGGCGACGAACTCCGGGTGTTCAAAAAGACGAGCGTGAAACGGGAGGTTGGTCTTGATGCCGCTCACGACGTACTCGCCAAGCGCGCGCCGCATGCGCTCGATGGCGCGAGCGCGGTCCGGCGCCCAAACACAGAGCTTCGAGATGAGCGGGTCGTAGCTGCCCGAAATCACCGCACCGGCGTACGTGCCGCTGTCGTCCCGGACTCCCGGCCCAGCCGGAGTTCGAAGCTCACGAATCGTGCCAGGGCTCGGCAAGAAACCCGTGGCGGGGTCCTCGGCGTACACCCGGCATTCGATCGCGGCGCCCCGCCGCTCGATTTGCTCTTGGGTGAACGCGAGGGGCAGACCCGAGGCGATGTTCAGCATCTCCCGGACGAGGTCGGTGCCGGTGACGAGCTCCGTGATCGGATGCTCGACCTGCAACCGCGTGTTCATTTCGAGAAAGTAGAAGCTCTTGTCTTCGCTGAGCAGGAACTCGAAAGTCCCAGCGGAAAAGTAGCCGACCGCTTTGGCTCCCTTGACGGCGACCTCACCCATCCGGCGGACGATGTCGTCGTCGATCGCAGGGCAGGGGCTTTCTTCCACGACCTTTTGATGTCGCCGCTGGATCGAACAGTCGCGCTCGAACAGGTGCACCATGTTTCCGTCGCGGTCCCCGAGCACCTGGATCTCGACGTGCCGCGGCCGAATGATCGCTTTCTCGAGATAGACGGTTTCGTCTCCGAACGATTTTTTGGCTTCGCTCTGGGCTCGTTCGAGTGCGCTCGGCAGCTCGGCGGCGTCTTCGACGAGGCGCATCCCCTTGCCACCGCCGCCGGCGCTGGCTTTCAGCATGACGGGGTAGCCGATTTTTTCCGCCGTGGCGCGGGCCTCGTCGGCCGTATTTGCGCTGCCGCCGGGCACGACCGGTACTCCGGCATCGGCCATGCGCTTTCGGGCCGCGGTCTTGAGCCCCATCTCTCGCATGGCGCTCGCCGGCGGCCCGATGAACGTGATGCCGGCGTGCTCGCAGGCGGCCGGCAAGTCCGGGTTCTCCGCCAGGAAACCGTAGCCGGGGTTCAGACCATCGCAGCCGGTTTTTTTGGCGACGTCGATGAGCTTGTCGATGCGTAGGTAGGAGTCGGCGGCGGCCGCTGGCCCGATGTGGTGCGCTTCATCGGCGACCCGGGTGTGTAGCGCGTCCCGGTCGGCGTCGCTGTACACTGCGACGACGCCGACTCGCATCTCGCGCAGCGTTCGTGCGATCCGCACGGCGATTTCGCCGCGGTTCGCGATGAGCACCTTCTCGAGCATCGAGCTCAGACCGTGGTGAAGGCCGCCTCGGGGATCTCGAGGGCGGACGAGTTGGCGTCGGCGATCACCGAGGCGCTCGAGGGAACGTTCGGGAGCACGTGGGACGCAAAGAAACAGGCGGCGTGCTTCTTTCCTTCGTAGAACGCCCAGTCAGCATCCTTCTTGTCGACGCTCTTCTGCTTCTCGATGGAGATTTTCGCGCCGTCGAGCAGGAGCCAGCCGACCGTGAATTCGCTCATCATATCGAGGAAACGGTTCGCGGCCAGCGGGACGCGGTCCATCTTGCCCTCTTGGAACCACGTCAGGAACGTCATCGCCGTGCTCGCTACGGCGGCGTGCGCGGCGGCGAGCTTGGCGACCGCCGGGCCGAGGTCGGCGTGGTCCTTCGTTTCGTCGATGAACTTCTGCACGTCACCGAGGAACGCCTGCATGTTCGCGCCACCCGCCTGTCCGAGCTTCCGACCGACGAGGTCGAGGGCTTGAATGCCGTTGGTGCCTTCGTAAATGCTGAAGATCTTCGAATCCCGGCAATATTGCTCGACCGGGAAGTCCGCGGTGTAGCCGACGCCGCCGTGAACCTGGATGGCGGTTTCACAAATGCTGAAAGCCTGGTCCGACGAATAGGCCTTGATGAGCGGCGTCATCAACTCGAGCTGGCCTTCGTGATACTGCCGGAGCTTCTCGTCGGAGTCCCCGATGGCCACCGCATGGTCTCGGTGCCAGGCGCCTTTGACGATCAAGGCTCGGATGCCTTCGACCCGAGCTTTCATGTCGAGCAGCATCCGGCGCACATTGGGGTGTTGGATGATGGGGACACGCGGGGCGGCCGGATCCTTCCAATTGGTGACGCTCGCTCCCTGCTTGCGTTCCTTGGCGTACTCCACCGCGCTCAGGTACGCCGCCGACGCGATCGCGAGCCCCTGAATCCCCACGCCGATTCGGGCGAAGTTCATCATCTGGAACATCTGCCGCATGCCTCGGTGAGGCTCGGTGCCGCAAAGCTCGCCGATGCAACCGTCGTTCTCGCCGAAGGAGAGCTGCGCGGTTGCGGACCCGTTGATGCCCATCTTGTGCTCGATGCCGAGGGTCGTGACGTCGTTCGAATCGCCACTGTTTCCCTCTTCATCGATGCGTCTTTTGGGAACGATGAACAGGCTCAACCCTTTGGTCCCGATCGGCGCCCCTTCGATTCGCGCCAGCACCATGTGGACGATGTTCTCGGTCAGGTCGTGATCTCCGCCGCTGATGAAGATCTTGGTCCCCTTGATCGAATAGGTGCCGTCGTCGTTCTGCTTGGCGGTCGTCTTCGAGTCACCGACGTCCGAGCCCGCGTGCGGCTCGGTGATGCACATCGTGCCGGACCACGTGCCATCGTGCATCTTCGGGCAGTACCTCTCTGCCTGTCCGGGCCCACCAAAAGACGCGATGAGCTCGGCCGCGCCGATTGTCAGGCCCGGGTACATGTCGAACGCAGTGCAGGAACCCGACGTCATCTCGGTGACCATGGCCGTCACCGTGGCGAGCGCCCCTTGACCACCGAACTCGGGCTCGATGGACAGACTCTTGAAGCCGGACTCGTAGAGTTTCTTCCAAGCCTCTTTGAACCCCGGCGGCGTGGTGACCGTGCCGTCGACGATGCGGCACCCCTCGTCGGAGATGCCGTTGAGCGGACCGCTCACCTCGGTGGCGTAGCGGTACACCTCGTCGAGCACCATGTTGACCTCGTCGACGCCCCAGTTTTCGAACGGAGGTTTGCCGAGAAGCTCGCCTGCTCTGAACTGCTCGAAGAGGACGAACCGCGTTTCGCGGAGATCCGCCTTGTACCGATTGATGTTTGCATGTGCCACGACCCAGCACATTTGCCATCCCCGGCGGGGGGATGTCGAGCCACTTCGCTAATAGCCCTATTTGTCAGTCTATCGGCCACTCAGGGCGCCGAGCAGAAGCCGTTGATGGTCTCCACGAGCTTTCCCTCGTGCTCGACGACGGCGTCGAACTCGTCCTGGATCTTGATGGCGTTCTGAGACTCGCCCTTGTCGAGCGCGGTCACGAGCCGTGTGGCGATGTCGGCAGCCTTGGCGGTCATGCCCTGGTACTCGCTGGCGTGTTTCGCCAGGGTACCGTCGCTGAACTTCATCGCTTCGACGTCCGTAGAGAGCTGGGTGTAAAGCTCGCCCAGCTTCTTGATCTTCTCGACCTTCTCTTTTTCGTCGCCGCTCTGCTTGGCGTTGTGTTTCTCGATTTCACGCAAGGAGGCGTTCAGCTTGCTGATGAACGCCTTGCACTCTTGCGTCTTCTTGATCTTGCCGCAACCGAGCATGAGCGCGGCGGCGAGCAGGGCACAGATCAGGCGTACGGTAGTTCGTTGCGTCATTCGATTTGCGTTCGGCGGACTCGTGGCTCAGGTGGCTATGCCTAGCCCGCCCGCCAGGCGGCTGCAAAGCGTCACTGACAGATCGAGGTGCCGACGGCGTTCCATGTCGCGCCATCGCAGAAGTACCCGTTCGCGAACGCCGGTGCTGGTGGACAGTACCAGCACGTCAGATTGTTACCGAACGTGTCGCACACCGTCAGGTCCATGGGCTCGGTGGGCGGGCACGCCGCACCGTTCACACACATCATGCCGGTGCAGAGCGGAGCTGGCGGCGCTCCGCCGGCTCCGGCGGCTCCACCCAGACCCGCGGCGCCTGCCGCGCCGGCGCTACCGGACTGTCCACCGGCGCCCGCTGTTCCCGCCGTTCCCGCCGTTCCCGCCGTCCCCGCCGCCCCGGCGGAGCCAGCTGCTCCCGCCGTACCTGCGGTTCCTCCCGTGGAGGGCTGAGCCCCGGCGCCCCCGGCGCCCCCGGCGCTCACCCCAGCTGAGCCCCCGGCGCCGCCCGCCGCGTCAGTGACGTCACCGTCCTTCGAGCCACCCCCGCCGCAGCTCGCGGTGCAGACGAGCGCCAGGACCCAGCTTGGGACCCGGTGGCTGCCTCGAAGAATCTTCATGTGACGTTCCGGCGCCGCCCGGCCCCGCTCCCGGCGGCCATGATAGTCGGCTTTGTCATCGACGCGAGCGCCCGGTTCCGCCCGCTCGGCCGAGGCTCAAATGGCGTACTTTCTTGCGAGCGCTTTGGCGATCACCGTGCTCAGGATCTCGTTCGTTCCCTCGCCGATCGTCAACAGCGGGGCGTCGCGGTAGTAGCGCTCGACGTCGAACTCGGTGCTGTATCCGAAAGCGCCGTGCACGTGGATCGCTTCGAGCGCGTGTTTGGCGCACGCGCGCGACGCAAAGAGCTTCGCCATGCTCGCTTCGAGGTCACAGCGTTCGCCGGAGTCTCTTTTGCTCGCGGCGCTCAAGACGAGCAGCTTGGCGGCTTCGAGATCCGTGGCCATGTCGGTCAACTTGGCTCCGACAAGCTGGTGTTCCCAGATGGGCTTGCCGAACGTCCGTCGCTCTTGAGCGTAGCGAATCGAATCTTCGAAGGCAGCACGCAACATGCCCGCCCCTCGTGCCGCGACGTTGATGCGTCCGAGCTCGAGACCGTTCATCACTTGATAGAAGCCCTGGCCCTCTTCATCGCCGAGCAGGTTTTCTTTCGGAACGCGGAAGCCTTCGAACGTCAGCTCGCTGGTCGGAATGCCTCGATAGCCGAGTTTGGAAATGTTCCGGCTCACCTCGAAACCGGCCCCTCCCTTTTCGATGATGAAACCGCTGATGCCCTGGTGTTTCGAGCTCGGATCCGGGTCGGTCCTCGCGAGCAGGAAGAAGGTGTTCCCGTCGCTGTTGGTGATCCACATCTTGCTGCCGTCGATGACGTAGTCGTCGCCGTCCGGGCGGGCCCGGCATTGCAACCCGGCGACATCGGACCCACCGCGAGATTCGGAGAGCGCCAGGCCCCCGCGCTTCTCTCCGGACGCCATCTTGGGCAAGAAGCGCTTTTTTTGCTCGTCGGTTCCGAAGCTGGATACCGCGTGCGCCATGATCAGGTGCGTGTTGATGATGCCGGACAGGCTCATCCAAACGCCGGCGATCTCCATGATCACGAGCGCGTAGGTGGTCGTGTCCCAGCCGAGGCCACCGTGCTCTTCGGAGATCGTCGCGCCGAACAGGCCCATCTCTCGGAACCCCGCGAGGGCCTCGTCGGGGTAGGTGTCCTCTTGGTCCCAGCGCTTGACGTGCGGACGCAGCTCTTTTTCACAGAACTTGCGTACGGTATCGGCGATGGCGCGCTGCTCCTCAGTAGGCTCGAAGCTCATGGCCGGGTGAGCTTACCCCGTAATTTGGTGGGCGCGGAGCCGCCGCCGGGGGGCCGGTGCGGACGAGGCGCTCGGTCCCCGAGTCCTTTGGGCTATAAGCTCGCGATGTCGCCGCCGGTCGAAGACGACGTCATCAGCGTCGCGGAGCTCAGTCGCCGATTGCGTCGAGCCGTCGAAGCGCTGACGGGTCGCGGTTGGGTCGAGGGCGAGGTGGCGTCGCTCAAGCGCGCTCCGAGTGGGCACGCGTACTTCTGTCTCAAAGACGAACGCGAGGACGCGTTGATCGATTGTGTCATGTACCGGTCGAACGCCGTCCGTGCCCGTCGGTTTCTCCAAGATGGCGCGCGCGTGCAACTCCTCGGTCGTGCGACGCTCTATGCTCCGCGTGGGCGGCTTCAGTTGGTGGCGGAGCGGGCCCGCCCCGCCGGTCGCGGCGCCCTGCTCGAAGCGCTCGAACGGCTCAAAGAGCAGCTCGAAGCCGAGGGATTGTTCGATCCGCGGATAAAAAGGCCGCTTCCACCTAATCCGAGGACTGTCGGTGTCGTCACCAGCGCGTCGGGCGCCGCGTTTCAGGACATCCTGACGGTGGCGTTTCGTCGCGGCGGCGCGCGCATTCTCCTCGTACCCGCTCTGGTTCAAGGGGACGCCGCGCCGGTCACCATCGTCCGTGCGATCGACCTGGCGGAGCGATACCCCGCCCTCGACGTCCTGATCGTGGGTCGTGGTGGCGGCTCCTTCGAGGATTTGATGGCGTTCAACGACGAACGGGTGGTCCGCCGCATTGCCGCGTGCAAAGTGCCGGTGATCAGCGCGGTTGGACACGAGGTGGATACATCCCTCAGCGATCTGGCGGCGGACGTTCGCGCGGCGACGCCGTCCCAGGCGGCCGAGCTCGCCATCTCCGACGCGTCGAGCCAGGTCGAGCTCCTGCAAGGGCTCTCGGGGCGTCTCGCGCGTGCCATGCGAACGCGCATAGGCGAAGACCGCGCCGTCGTTGGCCGACTGCGACACCGCATGGCCGATCCCAGGTTCCTCGTTCACGAGCGCAAGGAGCAGCTCGACGAGCTGGTCGACGATCTCGAACGGGTTACGCGGCGAGGGCTCGTGCGCCGGCGATCGGAAGTCGAGAGCCTCCACCGGCGCCTTTTGGCACGGCACCCCCGAGCCGTGCTTGCCCGCGGACGCGCCGAGCTCGGTCCGCTCGCGGCGCGGCTCCGGAGCTCGATGAACATGATCCTGAGAGGCGCGCGAAACGATGTCACGTCTTGTCACGCGCAGCTCGATTCTCTGTCGCCCCTGGCGATCTTG
>JAJDAH010000468.1 GCA_029261965.1 Polyangiaceae bacterium | reverse complement strand
ACGACACCTCAGTCGGCGTCTCCGACGAACAGTTTGCTGCCATCAACTTGAAGCCGAGCCGCGTCCACGGCGACTGGAACTACACGATCGGCTGACGACTATGTCCGTGACCGCTTCCCCAATTGATGGACGCCGCCTAAGCGACTCGACATTGCTGTTCAGGACAATCCAGCGGCTCGGCGACCTGGTGTTGTGCTGATAGTTGTTGAAGGTTGCCGGAATCCCCTGCGGCTTCCTGTTGTACTCCAGCGCCCCTATCGACACTGGCACGACAGTGCTGTGACCAGCCGAGCTACAGGTTGCCTGCGGGAACGCTGCGCCGGCACTGGAAGAGTACAGGAAGGCCGCCCAGGCTATGGACGACACGGCGACGTGGGGTTTGGTCATCGACGTCCTCGGAGTCTCAGCGCTTCTCGGCGCCAGCTGTGTAGGGACATGATGTAGGACTGCTAGGAATTGTCAATCATCGAGGAAAGGGTATTCTGGGCTGCGTGTGAATTACGGATTGGCGCAGCGGTGTCTCGTTCTTTCGTCGCCGAGATCGTTGACCGTGACGGGAAAGAAAGTCGTGTGATTTTAAATGTTTGCCTCATGAGGCGCGATCCGGACTAGTTACTCGCCGACGAGGACGGCGCTTCTGGACAACTGGTGTCGCCCCGCTTCGGCCATCAGCTCAACCCGGCACTCGACCTCGCGCTCCCCTCCGTTCCCCGGGTGGTCAACGAACATGCCCATGCCCCTCCTGAACCGCTCGTCCCGCGTCGCCGTCTGAACTGCCGGGACACTGCCGATCGACCGGTCCGCGCCGCCGATGATCAGAATTTCCCCCTCGAACTCGTGGGTCACGCCGACGCGACCACACTCCCCAGTCCCAGAACGTCGAGCAGCACCGATGTGTCGAGCGGCTTGGCGAGTAGGCCGACCGCACCGGCGTCGACGAACGCGGCTTCCAGCTTCGCGGTCACCCGTCCGCTGATCGCCACGACGGTGATGTGCCTCGTCGCCTCGTCCTCCGCCAGTCGCCGGCACAGGTCGACCCCGTTCATCTCCGGCATCTTCGCGTCCACCAGGATTGCGTCGGGGCGGAAGATGCCGATCTTGAGCAGCGCGTCCATGGCGCTGTCGGCTGTCTCGACCGTCAACTGCGGAGCGCGCCTCGCCATGAGCCGCGTGGCGTTGCGGAGGAAGGTCTTGTCGTCATCGACGACGAGTAGCCGGGCAACGGCTACCAGTTGACGCGGTATGGGCATGCCGTGGTCACGGAGGAATCGAATGAGCGCGCCGCGGTCGACACGTCGATGGCCGCCGGGGGTGCGGTAGGCGGGGAGAAGCTCTTTGTCGATCCAGCTGACGACCGCGGAAGGGCTAGCGTTGAGGAGCTTCGCGACCTGATGCGAGCTGACGTAGTGTTCGGGAGGCATCTCGCTAGGATGTGTTGGGCCTGTGAAAATCGCAAGTATGCGAGCTACGGATGGTCGGACGTTCAGGATTCGCGCGCTTGTGTGGCCAGCCGAGTGGGCTGTACATTCCGCCCATGGCAACGAAGAGGCTCGGACGAAAAGGAACCGGCGCGAGCGACTTCATCCGCAAGCAGCCACCAGACATGAAGGCCCGAGAGGTCGTGGAGGCGGGCAAGAAGGCCGGCCTCAAGTTCTCCGCGCAACTCGTCTACAACGTGCGGGGGAGCAAGAAGAGCAAGGCGGCTGCGGGTCGTGCGTCGACCGAGGCTCGGTTCCGGCGGCTGGTCGTCGAGTTGGGCGTGACGAGGGCGAACGAGCTGGTGAGCGATGTCGAGAAGGGTGTCGAGCGGCTCATTTCGGGCGGCTGAACCACTCACAAAGCGTGCGGACGGTGCTCGGACATCGGACGGGACTCGAATTCGATCTCGGATGCACGATGGAGCGCGGAACAGCACGATGATCTTGAGCATTCCGCCCGGCGAGGTGCAGGTCGCAGTGCGCCATGGGCACACAGTCGGGCATTGGCGATCGAAACCGCGAAAACCGGAACACAAGCGAGCAACGAACATGACGGCAGAAACAAGCGCGGATGATCACTACTCGCAGGTCAACGCAATCTGGAGCCGGACGGTGCACTTGCTGATTCGGAAGGTCGACGTCACGCAGACGCGCCTGAGCCGTTCCGACTTCGACCTTGCGGTTGAGATTTTCTACCGCGTGATGGAGGCCGGCGGCCCCTGCCAATCCAGCTTCGACCGCCTGTTTGTATGGCGGCCCGAGCACTGCATGCTCGGGGGCCTCCGGCGTGTTTGCGACGATTGCCTTAGCGACGTGCTTGATCCCGCTCCCAGCGAACCGAGTGCCTTCGAGGCGAAGCTCAAAGCGCGGAAATCGCAGGAAGCCTAGCGTGATGAACGACGCTGACCTCCAGCTCCTCTTGCACCCCACGCCCCAAGCCCTCGCAAATCTCCACCGAGGGATCGAGCGGCTCACGGGAAAGCCCATACCCAGAAGCCCGCGACGTCGGCGGGGTGGCGGTGTGCTGTGGAAGTGGCATCGCCCCGCCCCAGCCCCACCAGCGGTCCCTCGTGTGGTTGCCCAGGCCACGCCCTTGACGATCGCGAGGGACAACTGTCTCGCGGCGATCGGCAGAAGTTGGCAATGGACCCAGGACGCTGCCCGCCGGCTCGGAGTGGAGCCCATGCGTGTGGGGCGGGTTGCGCTGTACCGGGCCGACGAGCTGCTCGCCTCGTTAGAGGCTGAGGCCCGGCGTGTGGAGACTGCGGCCCGGCGTGTGGAGACTGCGGCCGGGCCGGGGCCAGTGGAGCCCGCGCCCAGGTGCGAGGCCCGTCGGGCGGCGAGCGAACCCGAGGAAGAGACCCTAGAGCAGATGAGGGCCCGACTCGGGGTCCGAGTACGGCCGGAAGCGATGGATTGACCATGACGGTGGTTGTACATACAATCAACTCCATGACCAAGGTGGCCCGGTTCTACCTTCGGATGTCGGACGACGACCGGAGGAAGC
>JAJDAH010000467.1 GCA_029261965.1 Polyangiaceae bacterium | reverse complement strand
ACGTGGAGGAGCACTTCCCGAGGCTCCGGCCGTACTCGAAGGTCGGACTCTGCGGAACTGACGAGTGGCGACTAAAGCGTCGGTGCAAGGCGGTCCTCGAATCCATCGCGGGATCGGATCACGTTCGGTATCACCAGGGGTGGGGCTGGTACGTCAAACTCCCCGACGGCCAATCCGCTCGGATGGTCGGCTTGTTCCCCGACGTCACCCGGGAAACGCCCTCCTTGGTCACCGAGTTCGATCCAGGTGACACGGCTGGTCAGGCACGTCGGATGTTCGACTCCGTCGTACTCGACGACCTCGAAGCGTTGCTCGCCCATGATCGATGGGAAGGCAGGCCGAACTTCCACCTCATGTTCATGACGAAGGGGTTCTTCCGCGTTCCGGCTCGCCAGGACTTGCCCGCATACTGGAAAGCCTGGACTGAACATCTTGACCTGCTCAAGGAATGGAAACGCGACGACTTCGACTTGGCCTTCCGAAACCTCCTCGATCTCGGCGTGGTCGTCGAAGGTGACCGCGACGACTTCGACCGGGGAACGACCGAGACGAACAGGACCAAGTTCCACTTCGCTCCCGGCATCACGCTCCAGTGGTGTCTGCCTCTGGACGAAGCGTCCGTTCTCGACAGTCGGGGTCGGCTGGAAGCCGAGTTGAAGGAGGCTATCGAGACGGGGGCGAATGTGCTGAAGCTGAGGGTTCCTTGGTCGGCGTGAAGTCCGTGGGCAAGACGAGCCGATACCTCGGAGTCACGCTCTACCGGAGCACCAAGAAGTACGAAGCCTTCGTCAAGGTCAACGGGAGACGTGTCCATCTCGGGATGTGGCGACGTGAGAGGGATGCGGCGGTGGCGAGGGATCGAGGCGTGCTCCACTTCGGGCTCGACGCACGGCTGAACCTTTCGAAGCCAAGCCGGAAGCTCGGGGCCGCCACTCCCGAGGAGCTACGGCATCTGGCAAGAGCGACGGAGAAGAAGGCCTCGAACACGAGCGCCTACTTCGGAGTCTCCTACGACTCCCGACGACGGAGATGGGCAGCCATCATCTGCCCCGGTCAACAACGCAAGATCCAGATCGCCCAATTCGACGACCCGAGGGACGCTGCCTTCGCCTACGACCGTGTTGCTCGATTCCTGGGAGTGGGGAAGTTGAACTTCCCGAAGAAGCGTCTTCGACCGGCTTCGATCCCGGAGATCCGAGTTCTGGCACGAAGGCTCCTCAAGGAGCGAACGACGAGCAACTTTCGTGGCGTCTGCTGGGATCGCCGAACACAGAGATGGCACGCCCAGATCCATGTCCGCCACAAAAATCACCATCTCGGGTTCTTCGACTACGAGAAGGACGCTGCCCATGCCTACGACAGGGCAGCGAAGAGACTCCACGGCCGAAAGGCGACCTTGAACTTCGCATAGTTTGCGGGCACGACGCATGGTGGCTCAACGGCAATTGTCGTCGCACTGCGTGGACCCGCTTCCGGGGCAGGGACCGCAGATCCGAGCGAACTCCCCAGCCCAACTGTATTCGAGGAAAAAGGCCACGATGTTATCCACGTTCGTGGATCGAACGATGCCGACGCCGTTCTTAGTCCGTGTCGGTCCGAAGCAGGGGCCGATGTGCAGATTGAAGGACCGTGCCGTGAACCGCTTGTTCTCGTAGGGGTCGATCGGAGCGAATCGCTCCATCGCATCGGGCACCACCTCGTCGCTTGGCGCTGGATCGGCCGAAGGCGGGTCCGGGCAAGAGCCGTCGCTCGACTCGTTGATAACCTCGGCAGTGCCGTTTACGAAGCCGATCAGCCGGGTCTCTCTGGTTTCGGAATTCCAAGTGAAGATGGTCCACTGCGGTGAGCGTCCCTGCTCATCCATCACGCCGGCAACCTGGCTGCCAACTCGGACGACCACGTCACCGGGTTCCAGGAGGCCACGGCACCTAAAGATGCCGATGGCTCGCGTGCTCGTGATCCACTCGTCGGGCTCGGAGCAGTCGTCAACGGTTCCGTCCAGTCCACCCTCTCCAAGTGAAGGTGCTGAGCCATCACCCATCGAGCCTCCCGTGCCATCAGACGATCCCTGGCCCGTCGAGTCAGTCATACCGCCACAGGCAGCGACGATAAGAAGCACCAACCCGACGGCGTGAGTCCGGTTCACTGAAACGAATGGTAGCAGTTCCGTACGGGGACCGCTCGACGCCCCAGGTCGCAACACCTCGTCCGGTCGTCGGTGCGAGGCTAGCGGGATCCAACGAGGCGGTCGCCGAAACCGACCGGTTGATCAACGGATCCCGAACCGTCCCTAAAGATCGAATCCGCCCGGAAAGAAGCCAGCGTTCGTCCTGGGTATTCGGATCACTCGACATGGCGTCGATCTTGGCCCTGAGAACCCGATCGACTGCCGGAAGATCCGCGTCCTCGTCCACAGATTGATGTACCTCCGATGACCGAATCGGTGTGCCATGATCGGGACCCGGTGAGGCAAGGGCCCCAGTTCAGGGTCCGAGTCCGATAGGTCTGACGCGATGACGAATAGCAATGATGGGACCCTCTTAGGTCGGACTCGGGAGGGTCTTGAAGAACTCGCACGAAGACTGATCGACGAAGGTGTCGAAGCAAAGGCCGACCTCAAGAGCACGTTCGCCGTGGACACGGCTCATCGGAAGATCGAGTTCTGCAAGGACCTTTCGGCCATCGCGAACACCGACGACCACCGCTTGGACGACCACGGCTACATCATCATCGGTGCGAAACGCGGAACCCTCATCGGAGGCGTCGATACCTGGAAAGACGTTGGCGAGGACAACTTCAGTGCCACGCTTACGAACATCGCAAAGAAGTACCTGGCCCCCGTGCCCGCGTTCAACTTCGTGTCGTATCAGGATGACGACGTCGGCCACTGGGGTGTGATCGTAATCCCACCCAGTCCGTCCCAGCCGCACATCTTCATCAAGGAGGTCTCCGGAGACCCGGCAAAGCACGAGTGGTTTGTTCGGATCAACGATATCACCGAGAGAGCCGGGCCGAGCGACTACGCGAGAGTTCTGAGCAAGGCTGCCTCTCGTGCAGTGAAGCCTTTGGAAACCGAACTCCAACGCTTGGTGCTCAAGGTCGAACGACTGGAGGGGCAGGCACCGAACCTTGATGGATTGGCCGCACTGCTTGGCCAGGGAACGCCCGCCACCGAGACGCGAGCGACAGATCAGGACGACGACGACGGACCATCACCTCGTTCGGATTCTCTAGTGGCTCGACTCCGCCGACACCTCGTGACCGAAGAAGCACGAGTGGCCGACCTTCTCATCGAGGAAGCTCTGAACGTCAAGGCTCTCATGTTGGATGACAGGGCGGAAAACCCGCACCGCTTTCCGTCGTGGGAGCCGTCGGAGTTGATCAAGCACATCGAGTACATGGAAACCGAGGCTCGGACGCTCGTAGAAGCAATCGCAACGGTGGCACGATACGGCTCGAACGAGCGCTTTGGTGATGCGGTGGTCGAGGCTGTCGATGTCATCGCAGAACGGCCCAAGCTCGCGGGTCCGTACTGGAACCACGCTCCCGAGCTACGCACCTACCCACTCACGCTAGCTCTCTACGCCCTCGCATTCGTCTCAGCAGGTCGCAACGATGGTGCCCTGCTTCGTAGGGTGCTTGACCTCGACTATCGACTCGATCAGGAAGGGGACCCGGTGCCGATCATTGCAGCCATGCGTGACGTTCGGATGACCAGCGACTTGTTCAGAACGGCGATGGGAAAGCGCTACTACGAGCCGATCGCCGAACGGGTCAAGACCGTCATCCCGGTGTGGTGCGGGAGGTTCGTTCCTGGAAAGCCCGGCGACCAACCCTTCTACCAAGGGGAGTTCGGGCTTGCTCTCGAATACACGAAGTTTCGGTTATCCTTCCACGGCGCAGGATTTCCCCTTCCGGGCACCTAC
The DNA here is from genome assembly GCA_029261965.1 of Polyangiaceae bacterium. Taxonomy (GTDB): domain Bacteria; phylum Myxococcota_A; class Polyangia; order Polyangiales; family Polyangiaceae; genus JAJDAH01. The sequence goes on along the minus strand of JAJDAH010000467.1, from coordinate 13,489 downwards.
CTCTACGGGTACGAGGCCGAAGCCGCGATCAAGCGAATGCTGAAGCAAAAAGCGAAGTTCCTCTCGGACCTCCACGGCGAACAAGTCGAGAACCGCTTGAAGCAGTTCGACACGAACGCTCACGAAATGATCGCCCCTGGTGCGAGCGGCTTCGGCGGCTTCTACCGGGGAGCCTCGGCGGCGTGGTCCGGCGATGGCGACGACCCGTGACGTGCGACCGGATCGCCGTGTTGTCCCACAGCACGGGTTGATTGGGCCCTCACCTGATCCGTATCCCTCTCGCCGACGCTTTTCGAATCGAGGTCGGCATGAAGGAGAAGCACGATGCCGACTCAAAGCACGACCCCGAACAAGCGACCGGCTCTCGTCTACGCCCGAGTCAGTCGTCAGGACCAACGACCCGAGATGCAGGTCGAGGAATGCCGGAGGCTCATCGAGGCCCGAGGCTGGACCGTGAGCGAGATCTATCTCGACCACGGCGTCAGTGGCAGCAAAGACAAGAGACGGGAGCTAGACCGGCTCCGGGCTGATCTTCGACGAGGCCGACACGGTGCCGGTGTCGTCGTTTGCTGCTGGCGAACAGATCGACTCTTTCGCTCGTTGAAAAATATGGTTGCCACGATCGACGAATTCGCCGCGTTGGGGGTCGAGTTTTGCTCTGCCACTGAGCCGATGGATACGACGACCCCCCAAGGGAAGCTGCTCCTGCATCTCGTGTCAGCGTTCGGAGAGTTTGAACGCAACATCATCATCGAACGCACCCGAGCCGGTCTCGATGCGGCCCGTCGTCGTGGAGTCAAGATCGGTCGTCCTCGTGTCCACGTGCCCATAGTCAAGGCCAGGGCGATGATGGCCTCGGGGATGTCGCTGCGGGCGACGGCCCGCAAGTTGAAAATAGGGGCTGCGACGCTTTTTAGAGCTTTGAAAGCTGCCGAGACGAGCCCTCAAGAAGACGCGGCCTGAATCGGCGTCGGGGGCGTACTTGGCCGGATGGTGCTCTCGGCGGGGAGGCTTTCTTACGGACGTGCCCAGGAACACCAAGGCCGAGCGGGGAGGGCGTTCCCAAATGATAGATTCGGCCGGAGTTCGACAAGAGAGGACCATCATGCGCCCTACGCAACCAGTTGTTTCAAGAGAAGACTGGCTCAAGGCACGCCTTGAGCTGCTTCAACGAGAGAAAGCGCACTCACGTGCCCGAGATGAATTGACCCGTGCAAGGCAGGCTCTTCCGTGGGTGAAACTGGAGAAGGACTACAGGTTCGACGGACGCGACGGGAAAGTGGGGCTGGGCCAGCTATTTCGAGACAAGAGCCAGCTCATCGTCCAGCACTTCATGTTCGAACCCGACTGGGAGCAAGGCTGCAAGTCCTGCTCTTTCATGGCCGACCACATGGAGCGGTCTGTCGTTCATATCGCCCATCGGGATGTCGCGTATGCAGTCGTTTCGATAGCGCCACTTGCGAAACTTGAGTCCTTCAAGAAGCGAATGGGCTGGACCTTCGAGTGGCTGTCCTCGGCCAACTCGGACTTCAACAGGGACTTTCACGTGTCATTCAGCGAGGAAGAACTGAAGAACAACAAGGTCTATCACAACTACCGTGCGGACTCGTCGTTCTCCGGCAAGGAAGCCCCGGGAGTCAGCGCCTTCGCGAAGGACGACGCTGGCACGATCTACCACACGTATTCTGTCTATGGACGCGGCCTCGAAACGTTCATGGGAGCGTACGACCTGCTCGACATCGTACCCAAGGGACGCGACGAAGACGAACTCTCCTACAGCATGGAATGGCTGCGCCTCAAGGATTCGTACGACGAGTAGGGATGGGGGACTCGCATCGATCGCCGCTGCTTGTTCGACCCCCATCGCTGAGAACGCACCTGGCTCGGTTAATATCGGGACCACATGGCTCACTCCTTCGAACTTCGAACGGCGGCGGACTTCCACCGGGCGCTTCAGCTCCAGGTCGCCGAGTACCAGGACGACGACCTGAACTCCGTGAAGGCCGTCGCGTGTGCCCTCTTCGCGTGGCACCTGGCCGAGTGGGTCCTGGCTGAGTTCTTTGCGAGCGAAGACCTGGGAACGTTCCGAAGCGACCTCGTCGCCAAGTGTCCTGAACTAGAATTCATGGGCAACATCGCGGACGGGACCAAGCACGCCGTCCTGTCGCGGAAGACGCCTAAGGTATCGGGTACGTCCGTCCATCAAGGTGCATACAACAGCCAAGCCTTCAGTGACGGCTTCGACATCTCCAGCCTGGACATCCAGCTCGACGATGGGTCGGTCCGCTCATTTCGCCGCTGCCTCGCAGTCGTTGCCGAGTTCTGGGACCGGTACTTCCAGGACGAACTGGGGGTCGATCCAGAACCCCCTCCGGAGTTGCCCACCTGACGTAGCGGAAATCACGCTGTCGAAGATCGGGCTAGAGGGTTGTCCAGAACCGTTCGATTTGGGAACGGCTCACCTTGACCGAGATCCGGATGGCTTCCACACTTTGGAACATGCGAACCACGACCCGAGCCGCACAGGCAATCATTCAGAGCAACCCAGGCATCTCGGTGAAGGCGTTGTCGGAAGCCGTCGGGGAGCCCCCGATGTATCGCACCATGAGGTTCGTCGAGATGCTTCGTCGGAACAAGCTAGTGGCCGTTGATGGGGTCGGTGTCCTGGCAACGCTGACGTCCCCGTTTCCAGACGAGCCCACTGCTGTGCAGGCTGCCAGGAACGCCGGGGTCGAAGTAGACTTGCACGTTTGACCCCAACCGGTGTCCGGGGCCGAGATACCCTGCCCGGATGAAGGTCCGCCAGATTTCAATCTCGTCGATCAAGATCGGCAAGAACCGTCGTCCGCTCCGTGACGTAGACGACCTCGCAGCCTCAATCAACCAGGTCGGCCTCCTGAACCCCATCACGGTGACTTCCGACGAACGACTCGTGGCGGGTCTCCATCGCCTGGAGGCGTGCAAGAGCATTGGGTGGAAGAAGATCCCTGCCGTGGCACTCCCGAAGGGCAAACTCCGGAACCGACTGGCCGAACTCGACGAGAATCTGATCCGTGAAGAGCTTTCGACCCTTGAACGGGCGGAGCAGTTGGCCGAGCGAAAGAGAATTTACGTCGCCTTGCATCCCGAGACTCGCCGGGGCGTGGCTGGGGGGCGAGCGAGGGGGAGCAGTCGAGGGGGTCGTAAACGAACAACCGACAAGATGTCGTTCGCTCGCTCAGCATCCGTAAGGCTCAGGGTCTCGACCCGCACCGTCGAAAGGCTCGTGGCAATAGCTGATGCCCTGCCGGACGACGTTCGTCGGGACCTCAAAGGGACGCCAGCAGCGAGCCGGCAAGTGGAACTGCAACGCATTGCCGACCTGCCCGAGCGAGATCAGCGTCGAGTAGCTAAGGACCTCCAGAGGCAGAGGCCGGGTGGAACGCGAGCGGCTATCGCCCGGTTAGCAAGTCGGAAGCGGCAACCGGCGCTACCACGAGGCAAGCACGACGTGCTCGTGGTCGATCCTCCTTGGCGATACGAGTCAGAGAGGGTCGCCTATCCCACGCTCACCCTTGACGAGATCAGAGCAATCCCGATCCCAGCGTTGGCGGCTAAAGACTCGATTCTCTGGCTGTGGACGACGAACGCGATGATGGCTGAGGCCCACGAATGCGTTCGTTGTTGGGGGTTCCAACCCAAGACGATTCTGACGTGGGACAAGGTGCGTTCGACGTTCGGGCACTGGCTCTTGAACCGGACGGAGCACTGCGTTCTCGCCACCAGAGGCGACCCCCAGGTCGTCCTGACGAACGAGTCCACGATCATCCGGGCACGGGTTCGCGAGCACTCACGTAAGCCGGACGAATTCTATGATCTTGTCGAGGCCCTTTGCCGTGGGCGGCGGCGGAAGCTGGACCTGTTCGCTCGGGAGACGAGGAAGGGATGGAAGGCGTGGGGCCTGGAGCCGGGGAAGTTTGGCCGAGCGGCTTGAGCCTTTTCTCACCCGCGTGGAGCGAAGTCCTTCTCAATGTCGGCGACCACTTCATCCGGGTCGGAGTCGGGACCCACGACCCGGCCATGGACCTCTCCGGCTTTGATACCCGACACCCTGGTCGCGATTTCGTTCGACGTGACGATTGTCTCGTACCCCTTGGCTTTCAGTTTCGTTGCAACCTCGACCGCAACGTTCATGGGTTCTGCCATTGTTCAATCCTCCTTGTACCGTTCTCGGATGAAGTCCGGATCGGGCCAGAGCTTCTTCTGTTCAGGCAGCCGCATCTTCTGACCGTGCAGCTTCACCGTCACGACCTCATCCATGTCGCTGTACGGCCCGTCCTTCATGTCGGGATCGCGGTACTCGATTCGGAAGTCTTCCGTGACTGTGATGTCCCCAGCGTCGAATAGCTCGTGGTGATTCGAGCAGAGCAAGATCCCGTTTCGGGGGTTCATTCGGTGCTTTCGGTCGTCCCCTTTGCACTTCGACCACGCGAGGATGTGGGCGGCGTCCAGCGCCTTGAAGAACGACAAGCCGCAGAAGGCACACTGCTCGTCGTAAGCTTCGAGCAGAGCCGCCCGGAAGATCTCCTGAGCCTTTCCTCGAACCTTCACCCGCTGGTAGATGTCCTCGGCCAACTCAGGCTTCTGAACGAGGCGTGCGGCGAGATCTTCGACAGTTGAGCCGTCCTCGGCGTAGCTGAACGGATTCGGGATCGCCGACCAGTCGAAGTCGAAGACGAGCTTCATCCCGTCTTCAAGGTCATCGACGTCCCACGCGATGAAGCCCTCACCGGGTTTGGAGTCCCCCTGATGGACGACCAGGATGGTCAGGGGTAGCTGCTTCTCGTCGCGGCAGCAGTCCTGAATCAACCAGAGAGGCGTGCCGAGAGCCCGATGGTGGATACCGATAGCCTTCGCAAGCTGCCCATACGTAATCGTCTGTCCTTGTCGGGCCATTTCGGCGAGTACGGGCCAGATTCGGGCCGCCCGTTGCTCGTGGTTGACACCGTCTCCCGAGGCCGTGTCTTTGGTGGCCCCCATCGCCACGATGATGGCCGGACGACAAGTCGGCCGTCAATGCAGCAGAGCACCACGTAGCTGTTCCCGCTGAATCAGAACGGTATCTCGTTTTGGGTCGATGAGGACGGCACGGCCAAAGTTTGCCGAGCGAGCAGGTCGAGAAGTTCGTCGCGATCCATGAAGATCACTTGACGTCGCTTGTCCCGGTCCAGTTTCTCGACCAGGAAGTTCCGAGCCTGCTTCGTGATTTCTCCCGTGGCGACGACGTATACGTGATCGACCAAGCACTTCCGATTGACTTCGTGATCGAACACGTCGTGGTCGAGGGCCATCCGCACCTGGTTTAGGACTTCCGTAATGCTCGCGTTGCTCCCCTTGGTCCTTCCAGCGGCATCGAGTTTCCCCTTCTTCACTTGGACCGCGAAATAGATGAAGTGCCCGGTCGGGAGTCGAAACCTCATCCAGAGGTCTTTGCCGTATTCCAGCGACTTGTCCTGGTGGCCTGCCGTTTGAATCGTCTGAAAGTTGCTGAGACGCAGAAGTGGCACCAGGACCTTCTCGGTGAACTCATCCTCCGATGCCGAGTCGAGGTAACGGTGCCAATCTGATCGCCGTCGAAGCTCCTGTTGGCTCCACGCCCCCTCTCTCGCGAGTCCGGCAGACGTTGTGGCACCTGCTCGGAGTTGGCACAGACCGGTGTCATCGAAGAATGCTTCTACACCGTCCCTGGCCAGGCTCTTATTGAGACGTTCGAGAGCTGCTTGTCGGTCCTTGTCGGCTTCTGCGAATTCGCCAGCGTCCATCAAGTCACGCATCGCCGCGATGAGGATGTCTGGGGGCAGGTCTGGCTGGGATGACGACTCCGCGTTGAGTTCCTTCAAGACGTCCTTCGTCCACGGGACCCGCGAACCCTCGTGCTCGTAGTCCAATTCCAGGTTCTGGAAGAAGGCCGTCAGATTCGGTCCGCTGCGGTATGGAAAGAGGTTCGCGAGCGTCGTGGTCTCCCGACTCCCGGACCCAGGGGAGAAGCTACCTGATCCTCCGGTGATCATGTCGGCCAGATCCGACAATGTCTTCGGTTTCAGCTTCATCGTCGGGATCGCCAGGTTGACGTCCAGATTTCATCGTCGATGCCGAGGGGCATGGTCCGGAGGATCATTGGTGGTGACTGCGGCGGCAAGGGTCCTCGAAGTACCAACGACCGTCTAGAGGCGTTCTGGTCGTTTAATGCCCTGGGACTTGCTCGTGGCGGCCTCCGAGGATCGAGCCCTTGTCCTCCCCCTCGACCACCGCGTCATAGTTGTCGTCGCCGAAGTGGGCGGCAACTTCAGCGACAGCCCTGTGCTGGCACCTGTCATCGCGGGCGCCACGGAGGCTTCTCGGGGGTAAACGACTGCGTCAGAGAAGGCCCAAACGAACTAGGAACCTGTGAAGCGAGCCGACGTGCCCAGCGCCGATTCGCTCTGAGGTCGTGAACAGTCCATCCAGGGACGAGGGGAGCGGATGGTTTGCATTCTGGTTCTTGAATAGCGAGGACTCGACGACGATGTTCAGATGCTCTTTGTCGAAGGCAATGCCGGGGCCTGTGAGGCGGCGTTGCTGCACCACTACCGCCGACAGGCTGCGTGACGAACGCACCCCCTCTTTGACGCCGTCCTCAATAGCGTCAGTTTCAAAGGTAGCGTCTGCAACATAGTCGAGCATCAACACCCACGGGAGAGCACCGCTCCTCTGGCGTCGCCCGCGTTTCTTCTTGATGGCGGTGATCGCTTCCTTCTTGCCGAACGACGAGACGCGGTTGGAGGTAATGACCCGGAGTCCGCTTGCACCTGGAAGAGACTGGAACTGTGCGTCGGCGAGGTTGCCGTGGAGCGATGACCGACCATCCCACGTTGCGGCCGTGCCATCCGCCCGCAGCACCACCGAGGCCGAGCTAATATCATCAACCTTCGTGAGGTGGTGCTTGACTGCGTTTGCGAGATTCTTCACAGCCTTGGAGTCGAGCAGCAGATCGTTTGCGGAACCCCGAACGCGACGGATGGCGAGTCTTGCTAGCACTCCGGGGAACGGCAACTTCCCGAGCCGGGTGGCAAGATCTTCGGAGACTCGATTCACTTCCGCCTGATCCTTGCCCGGACTGATCGTGCGGACTTCGATCTCAGCTTGCTCGGGCGCCGTCAGTAGGAAGTCGGCGACACGGAGGTTTTTGGTGCTGCCTTCGTCCGGAAGGACCAGTCGTGCTTCGGGATGCTGCATGATCGAGGCTGCAACCTGTACCTCGGCGTCGGCTGCCACGAAGCTGCCAGCGTCGATGAGCCTTCGTCGCAGGTCCGAACCGCGGCCAGGTGCCCACGCAACGCGACGGTTCAGGAACACCTTGCGGTATCGCCCATCTAGCCACGTCGGATACGCGGACGTGCGAACGCCTCGGTCGATGAAGACCCGAGCGATGGGGTGGTCGTCGGGCAACTGGCGACCGAACGCAGCCCGGAGGCCTCGATGGCAAAATGGAATCCGCGTCATCCGGGGCTGTGTTCAGCGTAATGGGCCGGCTGGCGGAACAGAAGGTGCCCAACTGGCCTTCTGGCATGTAGAGATTCGGACAGTGGGTCATCGCCATCCCCCATCACGACGGAGTTGAGCGGGCCACTCAGCGCCAAGTGGCCACGTCTTGTTACTTGCGCCGCCGCGTGCCCGCCGTGTCCAAGTGGTCACCGCAATGCCCGATCACGAGCAGGTCCCGAACGTGGTCCGGGTAGTAGTGAACACGCAAGAGCTTCGGCACCTTATTCCCCCACTTCACATGGGCGGTGATGTCGATCTCCTCACCCTGAAACACGTCACGCCTCAGCATCATGAGCTTCTGGTCGCCTTTCGTCGCTTTGGCCTCGGTCAGCGTGACGTCAAACCCTGTCGAATCGTGGAACTCGTTCAGGATGTCAACGTCTGACTCAGAGTCGAAGTGCAGACGGTGGAGAGTCACGGCCATCGCACGTAGGCACTTCCACAGCGTGCCCAGCTCCGCCGGGGCATCGTTCAAGCTGGCCTTCTCGGCCGACTTTCGGCCTCTTGCCGTCAAGGCGATCCGGTCTGGGAACGCTCGAAGAATGAGATCGACGACTGCTCCAACATCCGTTGGTAGCGTCGCCAGGTCTCTCAGCGCCCCGGCTGCGTCTTCGTACTCGCGGCTCGTTGACTCTGCATCTAAAGCCCGCTGCTTCCAGTTCGATGCCTGACGTTCCGCCTCTGCCCGGTCCTCCGTCGCACGATCTTTGGCCTCCCCTGCCGCGTCAACCGCTTCCGTGAGCGCAGCCACCTCATGGTCCCGATCCTGCAATCTTGAATGCAAATTCGCGTTGTCTTCCTCCAGGAGTTGAACCCATTCCGTGGAATCGGCGCCCTGCTCGGCGCCGTCTTGGAGAGCAGCCACGCGGGATTCGCGTTCTTTGGCTCCGACGTCCTCCACGGTTGTAAGGGCGTCGCCAACTGGACGAGATGTCCGTCCGACGATCCCCCGGATGATCGTGTCCTCGACCGCCGTCGCCCCGTCGCCCAAGATGAGTTGACGAGAAAAGAATCGATGCCGACGAAAGTCAGCCGGATTGCTCAGGTCAACACGAGGTTGGTAGACGCGAACGGTTCCTCCCCAGCACCTGAAGTTCTGTGGGACAAGCCACTGGAGTTCTTCGTCGAGACTACTTCCGATTGCTTCTACCACGATGGCGGCACCGCTCAGCAGTCGGCCCAGCCGCTCAACATCGACGAGTGGACCAACTCCGACACCGCGAGAAACCAAGATCAGGGGACAGGTTCGAGCGGGGTCTTGTAGACGATCACGCCATCTCGTTCCCTCGCCAGTTTTGAGCACTTGAGGTTTCACCGGCAGACGTTCCGAACCGGCAAAGCTTGTCCACCCCGACGCGGTTAACAACCGGCGAACGAGGCCAGGGGCACTGGGTACTGGTGAGGGGGGTTCGCTGCCACCGAAGCCAGAGCGGAGGCGGTGAGTAACGACAATCGACACACGGTGTCCAGCGTCAACCCTTGCGATACCGACATCGGTTCTCCACAGGCGTTGGTCCGGGAACTCGACGCAAGGGTGTTCGAACCGAACCGACCAGAACTGCGGCGATTCGTCGGTGCCAGTGCCCACGAATGCGGCAGTCTTGACGAACTCACGCCCACCGGGGGGCTTCCACTCGCCTCCAGCGAAGAACCAAGCGCTCCAAAAGGCGTCGTTTAGTTCAGGGCGATTCGAGATCCACTTGCGAACGATGCGAGGAAGATCGCCCCACTGCTTCTGCGAAGACGACACGAGCGTGAAAGCAGATCGAAAGTGAACCTGCTGGCTCTGGATCTGAGACACGTTCGACTTGTAGATCCGACTTCTCGCGGATGGAACTGCGAGAGGAAGCGACCGAGTTGAAAAGCTGGTGCTTGGCCCTCCCCGAGTCAATAGTCGAAACCGTGCGGACCCTTGCCTTCGCCGAGGTCGGGCTAAGGCTCGTGGATCTCGTTCGACGTAGGGCGGGGGCTCTCGGCCATTGATGTGGGGATGGTGATCGTTGTCGGGCGGCTGAAGCAAACTCGACACCAGGCGTGACTGCCCCTTCGCCTACCGGACAGGATCACCTCGGCGGCCGGGCCGAACCGGGTAGATGGCGCCCCAGGGAGCGAGCGTGGACTTTCCGCTTAGGCATGGAAAAGTTGACCGACCCAAAGCACCAACGGCCATCGCATGGTACGGCTCGATCGTGACGGAAAGAGTCTGGATCATCGGTGCCGGATTTTCCCGCGGGGTCGGTGGCCCGCTGCTGGACGACCTTTTGAGCATGAGAACCTACCGGAGGTTGAAGTTCGAGTATCCGGCCCTGCACGACAGTCGGCACGCCTACTGGGTCTACTACCTTTTTCACCACGGAAGCCGCTATCCAGAAGGGGACGTTCCTGGATACTCGGGAACGCCGAAGGGTGGGAGCCGCTGGTTCAAGAACGCCGAGGACTTTCTTGAGCAACTGGACATCGCGTCGAGCGACGAGTCGTCGGCTGAACGCCGCCACTTACAACTCCTGCTGAACGAAATCGCCAACCGCTACTTGAGCAAGGTTCGCACGCTATCGAAGCACGGTGGAGCCATCCGACGCGACCATGTCAAAGATCACATTCCTACGTTCGAAGAGCTTGGTGCCACGGCCCTTCGGCTCATGGCTGCGGAATGCTCGTGGTACGTGCCCATCCCGGAAAGGATCTCCGAGGTTGAGAGGACCATCCCATACCTGAGCTGGGCAAAGAGCCTCGATGCCGATGATGCCATTTTAACTTTCAACTACGACTGCTTGGTGGAGCGGCTGAGGAGCGACTTCTCGGTCAAGCTGCTCGATTCGACCGAGACAGATGGACCTCAGCTCTTCAAGATGCACGGGTCAGCTGATTGGCAGGCAAGCGGACGTGGGACCATTCAAGAAACGATTCGGCGTGAACCGGCGCCCGAGGACGAGGAATATCGCCCCATCATGGGGATGCCGGGGAACAGCAAGCTACAGCTCCGAAGGTACGACCTTTCGGCGATATGGGAGTTGGCGAAGGCGGAACTGCTGGCGGCATCAGACGTCTATATCATCGGCTACGGGATGCCCGAGAGCGATGCCAGCGCCAGGGAATTCCTCGTAGCGGCTTTGGCCGCGAACCAGCGGCCGAGACTGGATGTCACTATTGTCCTTGGCGACGACGAGTTTCGGTCGAAGAGGCTTCAAGCGACGCTCCGTCAGGCGATCGGTTGGCGCAACGAACCCACCGTAGTGAGCAGTGGTCACCCTTCGAACACGGGGTGCGTGGTCGCCTTGCCCCAATACGCACAGGACTTTCTCCAAGCCTACGCGATCGACCGAGATCGACGAGCATGTTCCGGAACGGAACACTTGTCGTCTCCCCCTCGATGAAGCTGGACGGCTGACCGGGCCACCTGGAAGCGTGACGCGACCGCCGCGAGATTTCCTGGTCGTGCTGGTGGCGGTGGTGCGGGCGGTTGCCGAGGTGTCGAAGGAAACTGTCGGGGACGGCCACGCGAGCTACGTGCATTTCCACGAGGTCGAAGTAGACCTCCACGGCAATGTCCTCCGAAACTCCCGAACCCGAACCCGTCCGGAACCCGCAAGTATCAACCCTTGCGACGAAGATCGTCCTTGGGTGGACGCCAGCGACACCAGAGGAAGAGCGGATCGTAGCGTTCAGTTGGGGAGGTAAAGACTTCTCTTCCTTGGTAGGTCGGATTCGATTCGACGGCGAGTTGATGAACGTGGCGTGGGACGCCGAGGATGGTTTCCTGCGTCATATCGATGGCAAGGATCACCGCAAACTGTTCGAGCAACCCTTTGAGGGTCGCCTCGATTCGGGAGCCACCTTCGCTGCGGACGTCGGCCTGTTCAGATCGAACAGCCTCGTCGAAGGCCACTACTGGACCGTGCGGCACAGCGAGGGACCCTCAGTCTTGTGGGTAGCCGAAGTCGAGGGCGTCCGCGGGCTCGGGGGAGCCACCGCCGACAACTTGGCGATAGTTGCCAGGACCAACGCATCCGACGGCTCTTGGCGAGCAGTTGCCCGCAATGGCCATCGCTTTCATGGCACGTATACCTACTACCTGGTGCCGGGATCGGACGAAGGGCGCTGGTTCTTGATTATCGACTCGGGCTCGGCGCCTCCGGTCCGCGACGAGCTGAACGCGGATGTTCTCGCACTCCAGTTCGTGCTCGGAACGTCATTCTCGTTTGACGTCCTGTGCGGCCTCGACGAAGGCGGCAATGCAGTAGCCTTCCTCGGGGGGCGCTACGGCCGCCGTGACGGTCGCCGGTCAGAGGACGTCGTGCCGCGGTGGTTGATTCAGGAACACTGGCCGTCCGCGTTTCTTGCAGCGATAAGCACGGCATATCGCAAACGCCCCGAGTTGCGGTTGTACATCGCATTGTCGTTCTATCTCGATAGCCTCGCAGGCCATCACGTCGAGGGCCGCTACCTGGATCTCCACGTCGCATTGGAAGCACTCGCGTTCTGGTTCCTGCGGGCGGAGGGTATCGAGGAGCCCCCGCTCGTCGTGAAGGACAAGTGGAAGCCGTGGCTCAAGGAGAACAAGGCGACAATTCGGTCGCTAGCAACCGCCGGTCTTGAGGATGCCCTCTACTCGAAGGTGACGAGCCTTCCGAAACGTTCATCGGGACGGGTCGTCGAGGCTGCCTTCAAGCATTTCGGGTTGACGATCTCACCGGAGATGTCGAAGGAACTCGCGGGCCGAAATGACATCGTTCACACGGCCATCATGTTCAGCGACCGGCCAGAAGACGTTGAAGAGTACAGGGAGAGAATCGCCATCGTCAGGACGATGCTGGTGGCCCTCCTGGCTCGCATCGTTGGCTATGACGGCGCTATCCTCGGCTGGACTCGTGAGCCCCGGCGCCCGTACAACGAAGCGGATGCCTCGTGGTGGACGGTTACGGATTCGACTCGTGAGGTGGCCCTCGTCCGCTACCTGATTGAGAGCGAGGCGGCTGCCGACTCGAACGAGACGGGTGCAGCTTCTGCTCACTAGCGGCAGCTTCAAGTCCAGCCGTCTGCTCGTCGGCGATGATCCCGATGTCATGACCATCCAAGTTTGTGCGAGGGCGATGGTCCGCGGGCGTAGTCGTGAACCGCCTCGCCCTGATCTCTCCGGGGCGGCTCTGATGAAACCGAGGGCTTAGGCATCCGCGTTCTTGGGCCGAGGGCGTGGTCACAAGATCTCCGCTCGGCGTCTGTGCCTGATCGACACGGGTCGTGGATTGTGGACGTGGCGTCGTCCTCGTTGTCTTTGGGGGCCTACGGCTTGGTCCTTCATTCGGCGGTCTCGCCGCTCCCGTTTGTGCGCCCACCGCAATCGTGAGCTAGAAATTGCCGACCATGAACGAGATCAATTCGGAAGCAACAGAGATGCGGGATGTGTTCGCCCTCTTCGGCAAAGCCTACTACCTGTCTGAGTGCGTTCACCGATGCCTGTTGAACATCTTCGCTCTCGGTGGTGGCCCGACGAAGACCCGACCGGAAGTCTTGGAACGGGTCCGCGTGGCGAGCGGCGACACGCTCGGACAACTTGTTGGACGAGCTAAACCACTGGCTCCGGAGCGGTTGCATCCCGACCTCGATGACGTGGTGACCCTGCGGAACTTCTTGGCGCATCCGTTCTGGCACGACCGGATGCACTTGACGGGTAGTACCGAGGGGCGGCAGCGACTCGTGGAAGAACTCGTACAGATGACGGCCTTCTTCGATCGGGTAGGCCAGGATCTCGACAGTATCTTCCGAGCCGACGTAGCACCTCTTGGGATGGGCGCGGATCGCGCTCGGAGCCCAGCGAAGTCCCACACGTGACGTGATTTTATAGAGGGCCCCCTCCGTCGAACAGGTTGTGAAAATCCAACCGACAGAGGTGACCCCATGAGCACGATGAACGCGTCTGAGCTGATCG
>JAJDAH010000466.1 GCA_029261965.1 Polyangiaceae bacterium | reverse complement strand
CGAGCTTGGCGTTTCGTCGTTCGCTATTCGCGGTCGAAGACATCGAGCGCGGCGAACCATTCACGCGAGAAAACGTCCGCAGCATTCGCCCAGCTGCGGGGCTGCACCCACGACATCTGGGCGAAGTCTTGGGGCGGCGCGCCTCCCGCGACGTGACGCTCGGCACGCCTCTCGCTTGGGATCTGGTCGAGGTCGATGACACCGAGTGAAATCGCGATGAGGCCCGCCACCGCGGCGGACGCGGAGCTCTGGTACCAGCTCTCCACCGAGGCGCTGGCCAGAGAAATGTCGCTTTCGCGCGCGGCCATTCCCTGGGAAGAGCACACCAAGTGGTTCGCGCTCAAGCTCGGCGATCCGAGCTCGACGCTCGAAGTGATCGAGCTGGATGGACGAGGCATCGGTCAGATCCGTCTCGACATCGAAGGCGAGCACGCGGTCATTTCGGTCTCGATCGCCAAGGGACGGCGTGGCCACGGGTTCGGCGCGCAGGCCATCGCCCGAGTCGTCGGTGCCGCGAGATTGCCTCCCGGCGTGAGAACGATCCGCGCGTACATTCGTCCCGAAAACACGCGGTCGATCCAAGCGTTCACCAAGGCGGGATTCGGTCCCCCGACGCCCAGCGTGCGGCGCGGTGTCGCGGTCGTTGAAATGAGCCACGCCGTTCTGGTTCAGGACAGCTAGACGAGCGGTTCGAACTCTCGGCCCATCTCTCGCGCCACGGCTTCGGCGGCTCGGACGCCGTGGTCCTGCGCCTCTTCGAACAACGCGAGGCCGGAAAGATCCGAATGGGCCATTCGCACGCGGCCGACCGGCTCGGCGGCACGTCGGCGCGCGCCGCCCCAAGCCATCCCGACCGTGGGTCGGACCATCGCATGCCCCCAGCGCCAAACGTCCACCCTCGTGAGAGCGCGCTCGAGGCCGTCGTGGGCGCGCGAGAGATCCGACACGATGGTGTCGACCGCCGATCGATGGTCGAGCGCGAGCAGCTTGCCCCGAGATTCTCGCGGATCGGCGTCGACGAAGGGGTAGTAGTACGTCCACACCGACGGACCGTAGTCGAGCAGCTTCTGGTGCGTTGCCACGACGTAGCCGAGCGACGGGCTGTCATAGATGACATTGTCCCACGCGAGCGGAAACCCGCGGCTCCCGGGCCGGCGCTTCAAATGCAGGTTCGCCACCATCCAGCCGCTGTAGCTGAAGCCGGAAAGAAAACCGGGAGCATCGTCGCGCCAGGGCCGGAGAATCTTCGCGCAGACGAACTTCGGCACCGCCAAGATCACGTGCTTGGCGCGGATCCGAGTGAGGCTGCTGCCCGCGACGTCGAGCACGCTCACGTCGACGTGCTCCTCTCGTGGGTGCACATCGGTCACCAGGCGGCCGAGCTTCAGCCGGGCACCGACGGCAGCCGACAGGTGACTGACGATTTTGCCGTTGCCCTCGGGCCAAGCAACAAACGGCGCTGATTCGGCACCGGGTTTCTCGAGGCGGGCAGCGTAGTAGAACAGTAGCGCCCACGCGCTGACGGCAGCGAGCCCGCACCCGTAGTCGTCGCGGGTCGCGTATTCCAAGTACCAGCGAACGCGTTTCGAGCGGACGCCGAGATCGTCGAGCCACTTCGCCGCGGAAACCCGGTCGAGAGACGCCACCTCTTCGTCGTCGGAGCATCGCGACACGGGAATCGTGAAGGCGCGACGCCCTCGCGTGTCGCGCCAGGCCGCCCACTTGTCGACCTCGCGACTGAAACGACGGAGCTCGGCTCGGTCCTGTTCCGACGCCCCAGCGCTCGGGAAGAGACCTTCGCGCCACTCCCCGTCGATGAAGAGCCGCTCCTCGGGCTGGCGGATCAGCAGCTGTTCCTTCGCCCGGATGTCGCCATCGCTCTTCTCGAGCACGTTCATCTCGCCGAGGAGAGCTACGAAAGCGCGGTTCTCGCGCGACGGAAGCGGCACGTAGTGAGCGCCCCAAGGATACGGCACCACGCCGTCCGTGCCGTAGGCCGACGTGCCCCCGGCTTGTGCCTCGAGGTCGAAAACGACGTAGCTTTCGATGCCCAGTCTTTCCAGTCGCCAGGCGGCACTCAAACCGCTCGGCCCCGCGCCGACGATGGCGACGTCGACGCGCTCGCCCTCACCTGTGGCGATTGCCGCGTCGCCCGCGCGAAGACGGTGCCCGACGTCGAGCGCCCCGCCGCGGATCGCGCCGTCGACCGAAGCCAGCGGGCGCCGCTTGCACGCCTCCGCGGCGAGCGGCGCGCCGAGCATGACGGCGAGCAGCTCGCGACGGGAAAGCGACACGGGACGAGAGACTGCTCGCGCGGCGCTCGCAGCGCAAGGAAACGAGGAACCTCAGCTGGAGGAACGCTGGCGCGTGAGGCGCTCGGCCTCCGCAATGATGCGCGAATAGGCATCGAAGTGCGAATCGCTCGGCGCTGGCGGGCGCGAGGATGCGGTCGGCACTCGAGGCGACGACGCGGGCGTCATCGAGCGCATCCCGGTCGGGCGTCCGGTGAACGACGCGACGCTCGAGGCACGAATGCTTCGGTCGACGCGCATGCCTCCGGATCGCTCCGCGATGATGTCGATGAGACGATCGAGGTCCTCGGCAGGGTTGCCGCTCGGATCGCCCAGCACCGAGAAGTCGAAGTGGCGCGCGTCGATTCGCGCGATCCACTTCACGGTCACGAAGTGGAGATCCGCCGCGGCGTACGCGTCGAAGTCGCTCAGGGAGGTCATGCTCTCCCGGAAAACCTGAACCTCACTCGAGCTCGGCACGACGGCTCGGAAGGTGCTGCTCGAGCTTCGACTCTGGGGGCCCGTCGGTCGGCGACCGAGCTGAACCTCGCCGCGCACGGCGCACAGACACGCCCCCCAGGGAATCGGCATCTCGCGGCCTCGCAGCCGGAGCAGCATATTGTCCTCGTCGAGGCTGATCCCGTCGAGGGGCACGAACTTGCGTTCGGCGTCGTGGCCGACCACCGGATCGATGACGGCGATTCTAAAACCATCCGCTCGCAACTGCTCGGCGAGCTCCTGAGCCTTGACCGAGTCCCCGAGCGCGCGCACGACTCCCCAAGTCTTGGGCTTGAGCTTGGTCCTCAAGTCATAGGCGACGAGCCCAGTGGCTCGAGCCAGCTTGGCGTACTCCTCATTGCTACCCTCGAAGGAGGGCCCCAGCAGAACAAGCATTCACACCTGGTCTTTCGGAGGTGTGGCGCGAGCATAGCGGACCCAGAGGATCGGGCCGAAAAAGCGGGCCGCGAGCCGACCTAGCCGCGGCCCGGACCGACCTTCCATAAGTGGACCGGACCGGGGGCATTTCGTGTTAGATCCTTCGCGACGAAAACTCCGCGGTGGGAGGACTTGAAGAATGGCGATGGATTGGGCTCCGTTTATCAAGGCGCTTGTCGCGTCGATGGTCTACTGCACCATCGGGATCGTGATCTTCGCGGTCAGCTTCTTCGCGATCAACATGCTGACGCCGTTCTCGCTCCGCAAGGAGATCGAGGAGGACCAGAACACGTCGCTCGCGATCTTGATCGGCTCCGTCATCCTTGGCCTCAGCATCATCATCGCCGCCGCCGTCGGGGGCTGAACCGCCCCCCAGCGACGAAAGCGACCGACGAGAAGAGCCTGGCCGCCAGTATCCCGGCGGCGCCAGACTCGCGCCGACGAGAAGCACCGGGTGGGCGCCGACTCGCACGGGCTCGCCCGCCGCACTTCTGACGATCGTTCTGGTCATCGCCACGGCCGGGCTCGTTTACGAGCTCGTGATGGCAGCGGTGGCGAGCTACCTGCTCGGCGACTCCGTCACTCAGTTTTCGACCATAATCGGGGTTTATCTGTCGGCTCTCGGTGGCGGCGCCTACCTGTCGCGATTCGTCGACAAACGTCTCGCGCTCACGTTCGTCGACGTCGAGCTCGGTGCGGCGCTCGTTGGGGGGTTGAGCGCGCCCGCGCTCTTTTTGGCTTTCAGCTACACCGAGTCGTTCCGGTTCATCCTCTATGGATTCGTGGTCGGGGTGGGCCTGTTGGTCGGCCTCGAGCTCCCGCTGCTCATTCGGATCCTTCGCCAGCAGGTCGAGTTCAAGGAGCTCATCGCCAAGGCGCTGACCTTCGACTACGCCGGCGCCCTCGCCGGATCGCTCGCGTTTTCGTTCCTGCTGGTGCCCTATTTGGGGCTGATACACACGTCGTTGCTCAGCGGACTGCTCAACTCGAGCGTGGCGCTGGCCTCCACCTGGCTGTTGCCCGCCGACGACGAAACCGAGAAAGGGGGCCTCGCCGCAGGCCGGGCCCGCGCCGTGGTGGTGACCCTCTTGTTGCTCGTGACACTCGCCATGGGAGGGCGCATCACCGATCTGGCCGAAGCCGGTGTGTATTCGGACCCAGTCATCTACGCCGAGCAGTCCAACTACCAGCGCATCGTGCTCACTCGTCGCGGAGACAACCTCCGGCTGCATCTCAATGGCAACCTTCAGTTTTCCTCGAAGGACGAGCACCGCTACCACGAAGCGCTGGTGCACCCCGCCCTAGCGACCGCGGCGAGCCGGCGGAGCGTGTTCATCGGCGGTGGCGGCGACGGGCTCGGCGCCCGCGAGGTGCTCGAATGGGCCGACGTCGAGAAGGTCACCCTCGTCGATCTGGATCCAGCGATCACGATGCTCGCCAGGAGGCACGACGAGCTACGAGCGCTCAACGCGGGATCCCTCGACGACCCTCGCGTGGAGGTCGTCAACTCGGATGCGTTCGTGTGGCTCGCCAACGCCGAGCAGAAGTTCGACGTCGTCATTCTCGATTTCCCCGATCCGAGCAACTACTCGCTCGGCAAGCTCTACTCGCGCCGTTTCTACAAGAGCGTTCGCGACCACCTAGAGACCGGGGGGGCACTCGTCGTGCAATCCACCTCACCCCTCTTCGCTCGGCGCGCTTTCTGGTGCGTCGTGGAAACCATCGAGAGCGTCGGGTTTCATACGCGCCCCTATCACACGTTCGTCCCGTCGTTCTCGGAATGGGGCTACGTCTTGGCCAAGCTCGAGCCGTTCGAGGAGCCTCGGCGCGTTCCCCCGGGACTTCGATTCCTCGACGAAAAGACGATGTCTGCGATGTTCCGTTTCTCCGCGGACATGACTCGTGTGCCCGCCGAGGTGAACCGTCTCGACAACCAGGCGATCGTTTCTTACTACCTGAGGGCTTGGGACCGCTGGAACTGAGCCGAGTGCCGCCGTCTCAGGACACCACGACGACAGCGCCCCCCCGTCGGGCATCACCGGCTCCGGTGAAGTCCCCACCGTGACGGACCGCGACGTGCACTCCGCCGAAAAACATGCTCGGCCGTTCGAAAATAATCGGCTCGTGGGGCGCAGCCTTCGTCAGGACTTCTATCACCCGAGCTTCGAGATCGCCGCGCTC
Organism: Polyangiaceae bacterium; assembly: GCA_029261965.1. Taxonomy (GTDB): domain Bacteria; phylum Myxococcota_A; class Polyangia; order Polyangiales; family Polyangiaceae; genus JAJDAH01. The sequence continues at coordinate 23,595 of JAJDAH010000466.1, read as the reverse complement.
GAACGCGACGGCGTGAGCGAGGCCGCCCCCCTCGCGGCGAGCCAGCTCGACGTGGAGTCGCGGGGCGGCCACGGCCGCTTCAGGAGTCGACGCGAACTCGGTCAACGCTATGGTCGTTTGCAAGATCGCATTCCTCAGGCGATTCGACCCGCCGCTACCAAGCACGATGGCGTCGGTGTCCGCCCGTTCGAGCACGGTCGGGCTCATCATGGTCGCCATCGAAGTGCCCGGCGGGTCCGCATGAAAACCGCGCGGGTTGATGTCTTCTTCCCCCAACAGATTGTTCACGTGGATCCCGGTGCCAGCGAGAACGTGACCGCACCCCTCCCCGTTGGTGAGCGTCATGCCCACGGCCGCACCGCTTTCGTCCACGGCGCTGATGTGCGTCGTCGAGCCGAGTGGATTCGGCGGCGCTTCGCCTCGCGCTTCGAGCGAACGCAGTCTCTGGACCACGTCGTCGTCGAGCAAGCGCTCGATGAAGCTCGGATCGCGGCAACGTTCGTCGAACCCCTCGTCGCGAAGATTGGCCAAGACTTTTTGAACCCAGACGAGCTCCGCGTAGTGCCCGACGCTCGAAAATGCATGTCGACCTCCGACACCTTCGAGCAGTCGTGCGCCGAGAGCGATGAGCACCCCACCGCTCGACGGATTCGACATCGTGCTGAGGCGCCACGGGCCGACGTGGACCGAAACCGGAGGAGCCTCGCCGACCTCGATGGCTGAAACGTCCGCCGCGGTCACTAGCCCCCCTTCGGCGGGGCCGAACTCCCGAACCAGCTGTGAATAGAGTCCGCGGGCCTCCCGCGGGTCTTTGGACACGACGTCGAGCACGTTTGCGAGATCCGGGTTCGCGAGCGTCGACCCGCCGCGTCCCAAACCGTCGTCGTCGAAGTAGATGGCGCGGGTGCCCCGAGAAAACGCCGCGATGGGCTCGAGGATCTCGAAGATGCGCGCCACCTCCGGACTCAACACGTAGCCGTCCTTGGCGAGCTCGATAGCGGGCCTCGTCACCTCGGTGAGCGGCAGGCTGCCCTCGCGGCGATGGGCTTCGATGATGCCCGGGAGCGCGAGCGGCACCGCCGCCGAGCCTCGACCGATGTGAAACGCTTGGGTCGTCTCGCCGAAGCTTATCTCGACGTCGTGAAAGTCGAGCTCGGCCCGGTCTACGGTCTCGAGCCCGAGGCCTGGAGTCATCGCGAAGAAGGATCGCGCCGTGCGGGATCCTGTGGCCGTGCGCGACACGAGAACGCCGCCGCCGAGGGGACTGCACAATGGAAGCTCGCACACGAACGCCGCGAATGCCGCGCCAACCGCGGCGTCGACGGCGTTGCCCCCGGCTCGGAGCGCACGAGCGCCGGCTTCCGCGGATTGCGAATCTCCGGTGGCTACCGCGCCGCGCGTGGAAGGCGTCATGAGGACGCCGATACTACTTCATGCTAAACGGCCAGCCATGAAACGGCTCGCCATCGCCCTGACGCTCGCCGCGACGTGCCTCGGGGCATCCACGACGACCCCCCGCCCAGCCCTCGCGGCGCCCGCGGCGACCGACGCGCCGAAAGGCCTCGGGCTCGCCATTCAAAAAGCCAAGCTCGACAATGGATTGCGCGTCGTAATGAACGTCGACCGAAGCGCGCCGACGGTCGCCGTGGCCGTGACCTACGACGTCGGCGCCCGCAACGAGCAGGTGGGACGGAGCGGGTTCGCGCATCTGTTCGAGCACATGATGTTTCAGGGAAGTGCCAACGCCCCGAAAGGCACGCACTTCAAGCTCATTCAAGCCCGCGGCGGCACGATGAACGGCACCACGTCGAGCGAGCGAACCAACTACTACGAGATGTTGCCGTCGAACGAGCTGGCACTCGGACTGTGGCTCGAAGCCGACCGAATGAAGACGCTCGCGGTGACCCAGGAGAACTTCGAAAACCAACGAAAGGTCGTCCAAGAAGAGTACCGGCTGCGGATTTCGAACGCCGCCTACGGCCCGGCACGCCTCCGACTCAACGAGCTCATCTACAAGGGTTATTGGCCCTACGAGCACTCCGTAATCGGGAAGATGGCGGATCTCGACAACGCCGACTTCGAGTGGGTGCTGGCCTTCCACAAGAGCTACTACGCACCGAACAACGCCGTGCTCACCATCTCCGGGGATTTCGAGACCGACGAGGCGATGCGGTTGGTGCGCGAATATTTCGGCGACGCCAAACCCCAACCGAGCGTACCCGTCTACGAGGCTCCCCCGACGCCCGAGCAGAAAGAGGAGCGGGTGGCGACCATCGAGGACAAAAACGCCAAGACCGCTGGCCTCTACTACGGATGGATGATCCCCGAGACCCGAACGCCAGAGCACTACGCGCTCGAAATGGCGACGATGGTGCTGACCAGCGGGGAGGCCTCCCGACTGCACCAGAAGATGGTGCGCGATCAGTCGATCGCGCAGCGAGTGTCCGCTTGGACCTACGACTACCGCGCCCCCGACGCGCTCGTGATGTTCGTCCAGCTCAGCGAAAAGGCAACCATCAAACGTGTCGAAAAAGTGCTCGACGACGAAGTCGCTTCCCTCGCCAAGAAAGGTCCGACCGCCCGAGAGCTCGAGCGCGCCAAGCGTCGCCTACGTTCCTCGTTCGTGTTCGGCCTCGAATCTGCGCTCCGCCGGGCCGTGGTGCTCGGTGAATTCGAGGTGATTTGGGGGGACGCGCGGCTGCTCAACCGAGAACTCTTGCACTACGAGAAAGTCACCAAAGAGCAGATTCGGGACGCGGTGAAAAAACATCTGACTCGCGCTCGCCGCAACGTCGTGCAAGCGCTTCCGGTGAAGGAAGGCTCGAAGTGAGACCCACGAAGTTTCTAGTCGTTTCCGCCGTCGCCCTCGCGTGTGGCTCCGCGGCTTTCGCCTGCGGCCCGGCACCGCTTCCGCCGCCGGAGCATCCCCCGGGACCAGCGCCGACCGCCGACCCTCCCCCGAAGGAGGTCGCGCCGGGTGCGCCGCTCGCCGAGCCGCCGCCATCGGGCATCGCCCCCGAGACGCCCTTCCCCACCATCGCCCATCATCGACTCGACAACGGCCTCGCGGTTCGGGTCATCGAGCGCCACAACCTGCCCATCGTCGAGCTTCGGCTCATCTTCAAGACCGGCACCGCGGCAGACGACGGGAAAACCGGGTTGGCCCTCTTGGCCGGGGAGATGCTCAAGGCGGGAGGAACCGCCGGGTGGAGCAGCCGGCAGCTGCTCGAAGAGGTCGAAGGCCTCGGGTCGAGCATCAACGTCTTCACCAATTTCGACACGACACGAATCGAGCTCGCGGTGACCCGCGAGCACCTCGGCACCGCGGTCGACATCCTCGGCAAGGTCGCGCAAAAACCGAAGTTCTCGGCGAACGAGTTTCGAAAGCTCAAGCAGCGCGAAACCGAACGCGTCGCCAACTCCGCGCGGACGAGCGGGCGCTGGGGAGCGTCGATGGTGCTCTACCGCGAACTCTATCATCTGCCGACCAGCAGCCACCCCTATGCCGACTACGACTCGACCCCCAAGAAGCTCGGGGCAGTCACGCTCGCGGCTTGTCGCGCTTGGCACAAGCTGCACGTGACACCGAACAACGCGGTTCTCGTCGTCGCCGGCGACGTGACCTCCCAGCAGGTGCTCGATGCAACAAAGGCCGCGTTCGGGAAGTGGAAGGGCGCCGCGCCGCCACGACCGAGTTTTTCGAGACCAGCGCCGAGCAAGGAGCGAAAAATCTACCTCGTCGACCGCCCGGGGAGCACGCAAGCCGACATTTATCTCGGCTTGCTCGGGCCGGAACGCAAGAGCGCGTTCTGGGCTCCAGTGCGCACGGTCAACCAAATTCTGGGCGGCGGGGTCTCGGGCCGGTTGTTCCTCGACGTGAGAGAGGAGCGGTCCCTCGCCTACGGCACCGGCTCGAGGGTGCAGAGCCTCGCTCACGGACCGGTGCCGATCACCATGAGCGCGGGCACACAAACGGCCAAGGTGGGACTGACGGTGCAGGCGCTTCTCGAGCACAAGAATCGCATCGGCACCGAGCCGCCGAGCCAGGAGGAAGTCGCTACCGCGACTCGCTACCTCTCGGACATTTTTCTGCTGACGACTGAGCGTGTCGGCACGGTCGCGGACATGGCTGGCAACCTGGCCGTTTGGGGGCTGCCGGACGACTACTACGACACCTATCGAAAGGCCGTGCGCGCGCTCGAAGTCCCCCAGGTGCACGACGCCGGCAAACGCTTCTTCGGCACCGGCGCGGTGATGGTGGTCGCTGGCGACGCCGGACGCATCGACAAACCTCTGAGCCACTTCGCCGACGTCGTCGTCGTCGATCCGACGAAGGATTTTTCGGTCAAGCGGAGCGTCCCCCACGATCCGAAAGCGCCGATCGAGTTGAAGAGGGTCGAGGGCACGTGAGCGCAGAAGGCCGAGCGCGCCCGGCTCGCTCGCGGGCTCAGAGGCGCGACGCGACGGCGGCGCAGAACTCGATCGTCGAGGCGGTGCCGCCCTGGTCCGGCGTCTTGACGCTGCCCTCGGCGTAAGTCTCGGCCACGGCGCGCTCGAGCGTTCCTGCCGCCTCGGAGAAGCCGAGGTAGTCGAGCATCATGGCGGCCGAGAGAATCGTCGCCGTCGGGTTGATGATGTTCTTTCCGGCAATGTCCGGAGCGGTGCCGTGCACGGATTCGAAGTAGGCGTAGTCCGCGCCATAACAACCGCTCGGCGCCACGCCGAGGCCTCCGACGAGACCCGCGGCGGCGTCCGAGAGAATGTCCCCGTAGAGATTCGGGATGACGATGACGTCGAAGGCCTTCGAGTGTTTGACGAGCTTGTGGGCGAAGTCGTCGACGATGAGCGTGTCGAAAGCGACGTCGGGATAGTCAGCGGCGACTCTTTCGGTCACGTCGCGAAACAGCCCGTCGGTTTGGCTGAGCACGTTGTACTTGCTGGTGCAGGTCAGCCGACCGGGGTGGCCCTGTTTCTTGCGCCTTTGCGCCAGCTCGAAGGCGTGCCGCGCCACCCGCTCGGTTCCCTTTTCGGTGATCACCTTGATCGCGTACTTGCCCGGCTGAAACTCCACCACTGGTTTGCCTGAAAACCGGCTCGTGAGACCCAGTGGCGCGAGGTCTGCGACGTCCCCTTCGGCGGCGATGTACAGGTCCTCGATATTCTCACGGACGATCACCAGATCGAGACCCTCGGGCTCCCTGAGTGGACTCTGGCAGCCAGGGAAAAACCGAGACGGCCGCACATTCGCGTAGGTGTCGCGCCCCCAGCGCAGGTAGAGCAACGCGGGCACACTCTTGCCGCTCGTCGCTCCGAACAGCGTCGCGTCGCTCTCGTCTATGGCGGCGCGCGCCTCGTCGGGGAAAGCGGCCAATCCGCGGGCGAGCGCCGTCTCACCGACGGGGGGGCGCACCCACTCGATTTCGACCTGCAAACGATCGACCAGATCCACCGTGGGACGCACGGCCTCGGGCGAGGCGTCCTCGCCTTCGATGATCACGACTCGTTTCGTCACGTTGCTCTCGGTCCGAGGCTAGGGCTGCCTTCGGGGCCGGCGAGCTTACACGATGCCGAGGTAGCTGAGCACCATGCGTTCGAGCTCTGCCACGACTTCGTCGAGGTCCTTCTCGCGCCACAGATTCCAGGCCACGCCTTGATCGACCGCGGCTAGCACGACGAAGAACGCGAGCATGACGGCTCGATCCGGATCGGGATGAACGATTTCCTTCCGACGCTCCATGAGCAACGCTTGAAACCTCTGCACCAGCGCCCCACGCTCGAGCACCGCCTGCTGCCAGCTTCGGGGATCGTTGGCGATGGCCGCCATGAACGCAGCAACCAGACGACGGCGCGAATGCAGCCGGCCGACGAGCGCCGTCAAACCAGCATGCACGAGCTGCCGGAGACTGGCGTCCGCCTCGGAACGCTCGAGCGATTCGACGAGATCTTCGAGCTCCCCGAGGAAGCGGGCGTGCAGCGCTCGCAAGAGCTCGTCCTTGTCTCGAAAACGCGAATAGAAGCCACCGACGCTCGACCGTGCGCGGCGGGCGACCTCGGTGATCGAGACGTCGCGGTGACCTTTTTTGATGATCAGCGCTTCGCCCGCGTCGAGCAGTCGATCGAGCGACTTCTGACTTCTGGCCTGCTTGGGAGGCGACGCGACGCTGGCTTGAATGCGACCCATCGGGTAATGAGAACTGGATTCTTATTCTAATATCGATCCAGAAACGAAGCAATTGTCATGTTTTTTATATAGTTAAGAGCGACACGCCTCCGATGAGTTCGGCGAATGCAATTGACACCGGACCATGGGCCGCTACTATGCGTACTGCTTCGTTCTTTTGCATCGACGGCGCCCGGCATGGGCCACATCCCCCTATCCTCCCCCAAGGAACTCATGACCGACCGGTACGCGAGCTACGAGCAATTCCGCGAAGTGTTCTGCGAGCACGTCGCCCCCGGCAAGCTCGAGTTTTTCGAAGCCCTCGGGATCTCGATCGTCATGGGAGACCGAGAGGGGATCAAGTTCAAAGACAGGTTCACCGGCAAGGACTACATCAACTGCCACGTCAATGGCGGGACCTACAATCTCGGCCATCGAAACCCCCAGGTGATCGCTGCCGTGACCGAAGCGCTCGGCTCGACGGACATCGGCAACCACCACTTCGGCTCCCCGCACCGCGCCGAAGCCGCTCGACGCCTCGCACAGACGACGGGCAACCAACTCAGTCGCGTCGTGTTTGCCGTCGGCGGCGGTGAAGCCGCGGATCTAGCGCTCAAGGCCGTTCGGATGAAAACCGGACGACAGAAGGTCGTCAGCGCGCTCGGCGGCTACCACGGCCACACCGGGTTGGCGCTCGCAACCGGCGACGCGAAATTCCGCGATCCCTTCGGCCCGAACCTCCCGGGATTCAGCCAGGTGCCCTTCGACGACCTCGGCGCCATGGACGGCGCGATCGACGACGACACCGCGGCGGTCATCCTCGAAACCCTCCCGGCAACCAACGGAATGGCCATTCCATCCGACGGCTACCTCGCCGGCATTCGAAAGCTCTGCGACGACCGCGGGGCTTGCCTGATTCTCGACGAGGTTCAGAGCGGCCTCGGCCGGAGCGGCACCCTCTGGGCCTACGAGCAGGACGACATCGTCCCGGACGTCGTAGTCACCGCCAAGGGACTGAGCGGCGGCATCTACCCAATTGCCGCCACGCTCATGAAAAAGGAGGTGCACGACCCGTTGAACAACGACCCGTTCATCCACATCTCGACCTACGGGGGCTCGGAGGTGGGTTGCCGGGCCGCGCTCGCGGTGCTCGACATCGTGGAGGAGCCCGGCTTCCTCGAACGAGTGCGTGAGCTGAGCGATAGGTTCGCTCGCGAGCTCGAGCCATTCCCGTTCGGGCTCCGGCGCCGTGGTTTGTTCATGGGACTGGAATTCGACGACGTCGGGCCCGCCATGGGCGGGCTCATCCGCCTCGCCGAAGCCGGCGTTTTCTGCTTCCCCTCGGGCAACGATCGGAAGGTCCTTCAGTTCCTCCCGCCCCTCGTCATCGACGACGCCGGGGTCGATGAGCTCTTGAGCCGGATGAAAAAAGCATTGCTCTCCTGAGCAAACGATGACGTCGCGAGTCCCGGGATGGATGTGGTGACCGAACCTCGCATGCCTCGATCGGCCACGGCCACCGAACGCTTCGAGCCGATGAAACGCCTCGGCGACGACGAGCTCGTGCGGTTGGACGAATCGGTCACCCGCGCGCTCGAAACCGGTGACGAGACCGAGCTCGACGTACTCGGCTACGGCGAAATCAGCACCGTGCTCGGCGTCGACACGCCGAACGGAGGTTACGCTTGCAAGCGCCTCCCGCCGTTTCGGAGCTCGAACCACGTGGACGCCTACATGCAAATCGTCGAGCGCTACATGAGGGAGCTCGGAGCCGGCGGCGTGCACGCCATCGAAACCGATCTCCGGACGGTGCCCAAAGACGACGGCCAGATCGTCGTGTATCTCGTGCAGCCGAAGCTACCGTCGCGCACGCTCGGGCCGTCGCACTTCGAGCGACTCGGCGTCGATCGCGCGCCGGAGGCGTTCGCGCGGATCCTCGATTTGATTCGGGCGACGGTCAAACCCCACGTTGCCCCCGACGGACAGCTCTCGAACTGGGCGTTCGTCGGCGACGACATCGTCTACATCGACGTGACGACGCCCTTCATGCGAGACGAAAACGGCCAACCGCTCATGGACTGGACGCCGTTCATCGAGGCGGTTCCTCCGATCGTCCGACCCCTGATGCGGCGAGGTGTGCCGAAAATCCTCGCGAGCTACCACAGCCTGCGAGGGCAGGTGGTCGACTTTCTAGCCAACCTCCGCAAGCACGGCCTCGACGACTTGGTCCCTGCCCTGCTCGATTGTGCCAACGAACTACTCGCGTTCGAGCGACCGATCACCGTCGAGCAAGTACGCAAGTACTACCGCGTCGACGCTAGGACCTACGCTTTGCTCGAAAAAATGCGGCGCGTAGAGCGCTGGCGCCAGCAAAAGCTCTTGGGGCGCACCTACCCGATCTTGCTGCCCCCACGCATCGAGCGCGGACTCTGAATCGGCGGATTTCTGGGCCCGCTCGCCGGCGGCTGACACACGTCGCCCTCGCAGCAATGGGTGAGCCAGCCGCAGTGGTCGCACCGGTCGTGGGCGCCTTCGGGGCGCATCGGGCAACCGCAACGCTCGCATCGAAGAGGGCCGCGAGCTTCCGTCATGGCACCGACGTACCTACCCCGAGTTGGATCCGACGTGCAATCGCTCGCGCGCCCAGCTCCGCCGCCCCTAGAGTAGCGATGACGAGCGCGAGGCTGACGCTGACGAACGCCAGACGACTCCCGCCTAGAAAGCCCCAGCCCCCAGGTACCGCGTGGGCCGCGTTGACGTTCGCCGCTTCGGGCAGCACGACGCGTGAAACGACCACCGCGAACACGAGCGCCGCGAGGGCGGCGACGACTCCGTGTTTGGCGTGTCCGCAACGCATCACGCCGTAGGTCGCCGCAGCGCTACCGCCGAGGTGCACGGCGTAGGACGTCGGCAAGATGTTCGAACCAGCGACGACGGCGTCGACCAACCACACCGCGGTGCCCGGAAGCAGCCACGCGAAGCCCACGAAAACGAGCGAGGCGTTCTTGAAGAGGATACCGAGGCCGAGAGCGAGCGCCGCAACGTTGCAGATCCAAAAGACGTCGTAGTAGCGCCCGGCAGAGATGTGCGCGTAGTCGTGCATCGCGATGGCCGAGCACGCCAGCGAGCCGACGATGATGTCGGTCTTCCGCCATCCGGTGCTCGTCACCTCGACCCCCCATCGACATGCTCCGGCGGTTTTCGGACTCGTTCAGCGGCCCGGGATGAGCCAAAACTGTGTTCAGGTTGTGGGAGAGGCGCGGGCAACTTGTGTTCAGGGTTACGAAGGTTCAGCAAGGGTGCGCGGTAGGGTGCCGAAAGTTCAGGACGATCCCGGGACGGCCCCAAGAGGTTGTGGTTTTTTCTTGCTCCACCACGAGATGTTGGGGTACTTACCGTGCTCACCGTTTGAGCGACCTGCTCAGTAGTATAGTGGTCTGACTGTCACCGTTTCACTCCCGATGGGGGAGCCGAGGCAGCTAGACTGAACGCCTTGCCAGCCTAGCTGGTCCGCCAGCTAGGCAATTCGCCGAGGCCGAACCTGCGGCCGATGACCAAGCCTAACCGCTCAGCGACGAAGCCAGCGACGAGGGAATGAGAAGGGGGCCGATACCGCCGTGGGGAACGGCTGCGCGCCAATCGCACGAAGCCCTGCCCGGACGAAGAGCCTGACTTTCGGACTAACTTGAAGAGCTTATCTGAAGGGGTCACGCGATCCCTCGTGGCGATTCTTTCGCCAAGGACCCGAGCCGACACGATGCCCAATCGCTGAAGGCTCGAACAACCACAGCAGCACACTCGGAAAATAGCGGGACAGTCCAGGGAAAGGCGCGAAAACATGGCGCAATCGACGATCGTGGGTCAGGAAAATCGTGTGAAGCAGCCGGAGCCGAACGCTGGCGCGGATGAGGGAGAGCCCTCGGCCCAGACCGCGGCAACTGAACCGACCCCGAGCTCGGCGCCGCCGAGCAAACGATCGCGCCGCCGTCGAAAGGGCCTGAGCTTCGAGCGCCGCTACACGAGCGCGGGACAGAGCGCCTACGACCGCGTCGACTGGGAACGTCGAAGCAGCATCATCACCAACCCAGACGGATCGGTCGTCTTTCGTCTCGACGGCGCGGAGATCCCCGCGGGCTGGTCGCAACTGGCCACCGACATCGTCGTGAGCAAGTACTTCCGAAAGTCCGGGCTGCACGGCGACAAAGACCAAGGCGAAACGAGTGTTCGGCAGGTGGTTCATCGGGTCGCGCACACGATTCGGGTCGCCGGCGACGACTTCGGGGGCTACTTCGCCACGAAGAAGGACGCGGATACGTTCGAGGACGAGCTCACCTACCTCTTGCTGAATCAGTACGGCGCGTTCAACTCGCCGGTGTGGTTCAACTGCGGGCTCTTCCACGAGTACGGCATCGAGGGACAGGGCGGCAATTGGGCGTGGAACAAAAACGACGACTCAATCGGTGAGACGCCCAACGCCTACTCACGTCCTCAGTGTTCGGCGTGCTTCATTCAGGCCGTCGACGACGACCTGATGAACATCTACGACCTGGTCAAGAGCGAGGCGCGACTGTTCAAGTACGGGTCGGGAACCGGCACCAACTTCAGCGCGCTCAGAGGAAAACAAGAGAAGCTCTCCGGCGGCGGCACCTCGAGCGGTCTCATGAGCTTTCTCGAAGTCTTCGACCGAGCCGCGGGCGCTACCAAGAGCGGGGGCACCACCCGTCGCGCCGCCAAAATGGTCTGTCTCGACATGGATCATCCGGAAATCGTCGATTTCATCGAGTGGAAGGTGCGCGAGGAATCGAAAGCTCGTGCGTTGATCGATGGCGGCTACGAGAGCGACTTCAACGGCGAGGCCTATAAGACCGTCAGCGGGCAGAACTCGAACAACAGTCTTCGGGTCACCGACGATTTCATGAAGGCCGCAACCAACGGCGGCAAGTGGGAGACCCGCGCCCGCACGACTGGAGAGGTCGTCGACACCTACGAAGCCACGGAGCTCTGGCAGAAGGTCGCCGACGCGGCCTGGGGATGCGCCGACCCCGGCGTGCAGTACGACACCACCATCAACCGATGGCACACGTGCAGCAACACTTCGCGCATCAACGCGAGCAACCCGTGCTCCGAGTACATGTTCCTCGACAACACGGCGTGCAACCTCTCTTCGCTGAACTTGACGAAGTTCCTGCGAGAAGACGGCACGTTCGAAGTCGAGTCCTACCGACACGCGATCGAGGTCTTCTTCGTCGCTCAGGAAATTCTCGTCGACTTGTCTTCGTATCCCACGAAGGAGATCGCCAAAAATTCCCACGACTATCGCCCGCTCGGACTCGGCTACGCAAACCTCGGCACGCTCCTGATGCTGCTAGGGGTGCCCTACGACTCCGATGAAGGCCGCTCGATAGCCGGCGCGCTCACATCGATTCTGTGTGGGCACGCCTACCGCGCCAGCGCCGAGATGGCCGGGAACAAGGAGCCGTTCCCCGGGTACAAGAAGAACCGAGGCCCGATGATGCGGGTGATGCGCATGCATCAAGAGGCCGCTTACGCGCTCAATCGCGACGAGTGCCCCGAGGCGCTCTGGAAGGCCGCGTGTGAAGACTGGGACGACGTCGTGCGTCTCGGCGACCAGCACGGCTTCCGCAACGCTCAAGCCACGGTGCTGGCACCGACCGGCACCATCGGGCTCTTGATGGACTGCGACACGACCGGCGTCGAGCCGGATTTTGCGCTCGTGAAGTTCAAGAAGCTCGCCGGCGGCGGCTACTTCAAGATCGTCAATCAATCGGTTCCCGCGGCCCTCCAGCGGCTCGGCTACTCCGAGGTGCAGTTGCGCGAAATCGTCGCGTACGTTTCTGGCACGAACACGCTCTTGGGCTCGCCCCACATCAATCGTGCGTCGCTCAAAGAGAAGGGCCTCACCGACGAAGAGTTGCGCAAGCTCGAAGATGCCATCCCCGGCGTGTTCGACCTGAACCTCGCGTTCGCCCCGTGGGTGCTCGGCAACGACTGCTTCGAGCGGCTCGGCATCACGAGTGAAAAGATGAGCTCCCCCGGCTTCACCTTCCTCGGCCACCTCGGGTTCTCGCGCGCCGAAATAGAAGAAGCGAACGACGTCATCATCGGTCGAATGACGATCGAAGGAGCGCCGTACCTTCGTGAAGAGCACTACGCGGTGTTCGACTGCGCCAACCGATGCGGCCGAATCGGCGAGCGCTACCTCGCAGCCATGTCTCACATCAAGATGATGGCCGCAGTGCAGCCATTCCTCTCGGGCGCCATCAGCAAGACGGTGAATCTGCCGAACGACGCTACCGTCGACGAAGTCCGGGAGATCTACGAAGAGGGCTGGAAGCTGGGACTCAAAGCCGTGGCGCTCTATCGCGACGGCTGCAAGGCGTCGCAGCCGCTGTCCACGTCGAGCAACGATGGTGGCGAAGAGGAACCCAGCCCGGAGGTCATCGCCCCGACGGCGATTGCCCTCCCCGTCGGAACTCGGGTTCGGCTTCCGAAGAAGCGTGCCGGCTTCACCCAGGAGGCGAAGGTAGGTGGCCACAAGGTCTTCTTGCGCACCGGTGAGTTCGAGAACGGCAGCCTCGGCGAAATCTTCATCGACATGCACAAGGAAGGTGCCGCGTTCCGCTCGCTGATGAATTGCTTCGCGATGTCGGTGTCGGTCGGTTTGCAGTATGGCGTGCCGCTCGAGACCTTCGTCGAACAGTTCACGTTCACCAGATTCGAGCCGCATGGGCCGGTGCAAGGGCACCCGAACATCAAGTTCGCCACCTCGATCGTCGACTACATCTTCCGGGTGCTCGGCGTCGAGTACCTGCAGCGCTACGATTTCGCGCAGGTGAAACCCCAGGCGGCTCCACCGAAGATCGAAGATCCGACCGACCACCCGGCGCCCGTACCCAGCGAGCCGGCCCCGGCCACAGTGGCGTCGATGCCGAGCCAAAAAAGCGACGGGCAGGAGCCCGACGCGCTCAGTGCCCAGCTCGAAGAGATGATGGGCGATGCCCCGGTGTGCGACGGTTGTGGCCACATCACGGTGCGCAACGGCGCTTGCTACAAGTGCTTGAATTGCGGCAACTCGATGGGCTGCTCATAGCGGGCCGTTTTTCGTCAACCCAGCCTCCCCCCGCCTCGCCTGCCCTCGCCTGGTCTAGTTGCCATCCAGAGGTGGCATACTCGACCGAAACTCCGGCGGTTTTCCGGGTCGCCGGCCCAAGGTGGCCGAAAAAGCGGGGTCTGAGCCGGAAGCTGAAAGATTTCTGTACCGTAAGAAGTTTGGGTACTGTGTGCCCGAACCGCCGCCGGCCCGTGTGGAGCGAGCTGGCGAGGGAGGATCGATGAAAGCCCCCAAAACCAACCTCGGCACCGCCCGCGTGGGCGCCATGCTCTGCCTCACGCTCTGCCTCGCGGGCTTCGGCCTAGTCGGGTGCGAGAAGGACGAGCCGCCACCGCCGCTGCCCGCTGCAACCGCCGAGGAGAAGCCGGAGGAGCCCCTCGTTCTGGAAGCCGAGGATGCCGGTGAAGAAGAGGACGCCGCTGTGAAGAAAGTCGGCGGCGGGGGCACTTTCCGAAAGAAGTCGGATCTCGCCGCTTGCTGCGCCGCACTGCAGCAGAACGCTGCGAACGCGCCGCCACCGACGAATCTCTATCTCGGCCAGGCAGCCGCTTACTGCCAAGCGCTCGCCGCTCAAGGCAAGGACAAGGCGAGCGCGGCGTCCGGCATCGCTGGAATGCTGAAGGGTGCCGGCATGCCCGGCGCCTGTCGCTGACCCGATCTCGAGCTCCCTCGCTCTCGGCCGTGTGCCACGCAGGCAGTATCGCCTTCTGGAGTCGCTACTCGACCGGGGGCGCGAGCCGTCGTGAGCGGCGCTTGGCCAGTTGGCGTAGGTCCTCGACCTCGTCGAACTCGTCCACGATCTCCTTACCCAGAATCTCTTCCACCACGTCTTCGAGCGTCACGATCCCGACCACGCTGCCATACTCGTCGACCACCACGAGCAGGTGCTGCTTTGCCAGAAGAATCGTGCTGAGCACCCGGCGGAGGCTCGTGCGATCCGTCACGAACTTGACCGGGCGCGCCAGCTCCGTCAGTGGGCTGTCCCAGTCGCCCTGGGTAGCACTTGCAAACAGATCTCGGCGAACGACCAGACCGACGATGTTGTCCTGGTCACCGGCGTAGATGGGTATTCGACTGTGGGTGAGCGTCTTCGGCTCGTCCGCAGCGTCGCGCACGCTCGAGTCGGCGGGCAAAGAAAAAAGGACGGTGCGAGGCGTCATCACCTCCACGACCGTCTTGTCATCCAGAGCGAGCAGGTTCTGGATCGCAGTGGCCTCGTCTTCTTGGATGACGCCTTTGCGCAAACCCAGTCGCGCCAACAGCAAGATGTCCTCCTCCGACACCGCGGGCTCCGTGCCTTTGGGAACCAGGCGCGTCACGATCGAGCAAAGCCAAATCACCGGCCGAAGGATCCACACTAGCGCCAGCAGTGGCCGCGCGATCCACTCTGAAAGCGTCCGCGCGTAAATCACTCCGATCGTCTTTGGGAGCAACTCGCTGAAGAGCAAGATCCCGACGGTGAACGCAATCGAGAACACCGCGAGCCACTCATCACCAAAGGCGGCCACGGCGAGCGCCCCGGCCGCGGCGGCGCCGGCCGTGTTGGCAGACGTGTTCACCGAAAGAATCGCAGTGATCGGTTGGTCCACGTTTCGACGTAGATCGCCGAGGGCGCGGCCGCTCGCCCGCCCCTGCTCCTTCAGCGATTCGATGTGCGTCCTCGGCACTGCGTACAGCACCGCCTCACATAGAGAGCACACCGCCGAGATGAAAATCACCGCGGCGACGACGATCAAGAGTGCTGTCATCGCTCGACTCTAGCGCCGTCGCGGCCGGCCGCGCACGCGGTGCACACCACGAAGCACCCGGACTGACTTGGCGGGCCAAGAGGTTGGAAAAACGGCGGGGTCGTCACGACAACTCCAACTTGGAGCGCGCACCGTCGACGACGACGTAGCTCACCGCGGGCCAAACGAGGGTTCGATTGCCGGGGCCATGGATCTGCACACCGTTGAACACGGCGTGATCGCACTTGCCCGGGTCCACCGTGAGCGCGACCATCCGCTCGAGCGTTTCTAGTGCCTCGAGGCGAACGACCTCGGTGAGCTGAATCAGATCGGGTGTGGCCCCCCACCCGACGCGGCGCAGCACCCTGTGTCGCAGCTGCGACTGCTCGATGTCGTCGAGATCGAGGTCGAGCATCACTTGGCCGCTTTGCATTTCCGAAAGTAGCGCGGCGAGCGCCCCACAAGCCTGGGATGTCCCCACCCGGCCCGTCCGAACACACTCGCCCGGCTCGCCACCCGGGCCGATGCCGATGTGCGCCATCGAGAAGTAGACGTACCGCTCCTTGTCCCGATCTGTGGGTGAGTGCGCATGGGCGGCCCCAAACGCCGTCGTGCCGCACATCGGCACGCCCGCCAGACTCGACATGTTGAATGCCTCGCCCCAAGTATCGCGCACCTCGAGTTGCAGAGGGGTACAGAGTTCGTCGCGACAGACGGACACGCATGCGATGGCGTTGTCGGCCGTGAATCCGTGCGGGGTCAGCGCCGCGAGGGTCCGCTCTACGAACGTCGACTCATCGAGGTGGTTGGCGAAGTTTTCGTTCACAATGAAATCGAAGTTCATATCAGTTGCTCCGTCTCTTGGAGGGGCCCTTCGTCGGCTTCCTCCTCGCTATCGAGCGCGGCCAAGTGTTCTTCGTCGAAGAACTTGTTCAGCACGAGTCGGAGTGGCACGAGAAGCGCAATGAAGAGCGGAAACAGCAGCGCCAGCGCGCTGGTTTTCACGATCCAGAGGACCGCCAGCCCAACGAGTTGGATCGCCGTGAACATGTGGATTCTGGGCGCAGGCACTCTGCGCACGTAGTGCGTGCGCGGGTGCAGGGCAGGGTCCATCAGCCACAACTTGACGCGGTCGAACAGTTGGTTCCCGCCGAGTGAGGTGACTCCCATGTACATGAACAACCCAAACAGGACCGCCATGGGGATCTCGAAACCGCTGCGCGTCATCCACGGCAACAACAGAACCGACGCGCCGATGAGGATGTGAATGAAGAGACCGGTCACGCGATTTTCCTGAACGCCCGTGATGGTCGCGCTGCGATAGCCGTCGCTGAGCACTCTTTCCTTCACATGGGCGAGCGCGCGGATGTGATTGAGAGACCGCACCGTGGCCGCCACCAGCCAAGGCAAACCAAAGAGGGAGAAGGCGCCTAGAAGCAATCCCACAACGAGCAAGTCGTGGTGATATGCAGCTCCCTTCTTCAGGCGATGACTGCTCTGGTTGACGAGCCGCGCGGTGATGTTCTGATCGAGATACACCAGGACGGTGCAAAGAAGGGCGGGCGCGATTGACGCCAAGATCACCCATGTCGGCGCGGCCCAGATGTCCACGAGCCAGGGCCGACCTGAGGTAGTGGCGAAGGTATCGGGCACGGCCAGGGTCGGGAGGCCCTCCTCGTGCAAGAACAGCGCGATGCCGGTCGCAGTGCCGATGGCTATGACGGAACCGAAGTCGGCCAAAAACTCGCGCACGCGATGGCGGAGATAGCGACTCGCGCGCATGTTGCGCAGACTCAGCGCCACGTAAAAGGTCAGCAGCGCCAACACCAAACTCATCAGCGCGCTGTGATCGTTCACGGCCTCGTCGGAGAACACGGAGAGTACGTTGTTGATCGCCTCGTAGATGAAGATCACACTGATCAGCAGCGCGAATATTTCGTCCGTGAAGCGCGTGCAGAACCGGATCAGTGCACTCGCGTTGGCGACCGCTGCCAGCACCGTGAACAACGCGGTCCACAGCCCCACCCAGGCGTACACTGGCAGGAATGCCAAGCCCATTCGGCCACACAGCTCGAAGAGCACCGCTGTAAACACCAAAAGCGGACCCGTCCCACCGAGAATCGTCAACGGCTGGCCTGCGGCCACCGCGTAGATCGCTCCGCCGATCGCGGTCGCGACGATCATTTCCATCGCCCCGATGGCCCCACCCGTCAGCTGTGACATGAGTCCACCGAACGCCACGGCGGGGGCGACGCACGCAAAAAACAGGAAAAGCGTCGCCGCGACACTCTTGCCGTGCAAACCGTCGCGGTAGTCGGCCAGATAGTGCGGCGCCCTCCGCCGCAAGTCCTGCAACACGCCTCCCATGAAGCCTCGCGCGTCGAGTCCGTCGTCCCGCTCGGGCGATGGCGGCGCCGCCGCCGCAGCAGCGCGCAACCAATAGTCATCAACGGCCAAGCGCCACGATTCGGCGTCGTTCGCCTCGTCTACCGCCTCGGTGAACGCCGGATCGGACGTCAAGCGCGCGATCGACATCAAGTGCTCGAGATGGCTCTCGTCGTCGCCCCGCCCTCCGCACAACAAGTACATGAAACGCGACGGCAAACCGTCCGGCGCCCCCAAGTCCAACGGGCGCACCAGCCGCGCCACCGCGAGCCGAGCGCCGTCGATGTCATCGAGGAAGGCGTGCGGTACCACCACGCCATCGCCGAGCGCGGACGACTGGTCCGCCTCACGCTTCATGACAGCCTCCAGCAGCCGCCCACCCTGCACGCTGCTCAGCGACTGCTGCCGCACCAGTGCTTCGATGAGTTGCTCGACTGCCCCACGGGTGTCGGACGCCTCGAGGTCGATGATGACCGGTGCTTCGTCGAGCAGTCGCCGAAACCCTTGGAGCTTCGAAGTCTGGCCATCGCTACCGGTGAAACCGTGGGCGTGGAGATCATTCTGTGACCGAGACAAGAATCGCCCTTGGGTTTTCGCCGACCTTCAGCTACTAGCCACTGGGACTCCTCGGAATAAGTCGGAAGTTTCAGCCGAATGCTTCGATTTTTTCGAAGTATGAACACGACGGCAGCGGTCGAGAGCTAGAGCGCTTGGCCGATCGGCGTGCGCGCTACGTCTTTCCGCGGTTCTTTCGCAGAGCCGCACGGTCCAGGTGCTGCTCACGGACATCAACGGTCCGCGGGGCGGCATCGATATCAGCGTCGAGGTGCTGTCGCCGGGCACGACGGCTGGCGAGGGCTTGTCTCCGACGTCGACGACGAACCGGAGCAGACCGTCACGTGCGCGGTCGGGCGCGCGGGGCGTACGGTGACGCGTGACCTCGACCGGCGTCGCAGCCGAAAGCGGGTCGCACGCACGGGCGAGAAGGCATCCTGGGCGTGCGCGCGTCCCCGGCCGTCCGCACGCGAAACCGTCGATCTCGCCCTCAGACCACGGGTCTCCTCAGTAGGCGAGCTAGCCGAAGAGCTGCCCGCGGGCAAACTCGCTGATTGCTACGGCGGCTGGATGCTTGATGCGTCGCTCGACTGTGATGGCGTAGAAGCGCTCCTTCACTTCGTCGGTCCTGCCCACGACCCTAGAACCGTAGGTTTCACGGATTTCTTTTTCGACGATGGAGGGCGCCGGAAAGATTCCCGCTCCGTATTCGCCGAACACCTTCATCAATGCGCTGTCCTCGAACTCGGCAACGACGTTCGGGTGGATCCCCTCCTTTTCGAACCAGTGATCGAGAGACGAGCGGAGCAGCGTGTTCTCGGTCGGTAGCAGCATGGGCGCACCGTCGAGCGACCGAGGAAAACTCCGCCGCTTGGCTTCGCTCAGCTCACGCGTCGCGAAGAACGTGATGCCACACTCACCGAGGAAGTGGTTGTAGGCCCGCACCCGGACGCCGGGACTGAGGGGAGCGTCGGCGAGCACCAAGTCGAGGCCCCGAACAGCGAGGTCGGCCAGCAGCCGTTCGGTCTTGTCCTCGTGACACACCAGCTGAACTTGATCGTCCATGGCAAAGGCGGGTTGGAGCAATCGGTAGGAAATCAACTTGGGCATCACGTCGGTGATGCCGACTCGGAGCTTCAGCGGTTTTCCTGTGGGTCGCCCTTTGAGCGTGTCCATCAACTCGCGCCCGAGCGAAAAGATCTCGTCGGCGTAGCTGTAAACTACGTGCCCCGTTTCGGTCAGCACGAGGCTTCGTCCGGACTTTCGGAACAGCTTTTCCCCGAGAGCGTCTTCGAGCGTCCGAATTTGGCCGCTGACGGTCGGTTGCGCCAATCGAAGTTCCTCGCTTGCCTTCGTCACGCTGCCGTGGCGAGCGACGGCCCAGAAGTAGAGAAGGTGATGATAGTTGAGCCATTCCATGCGTGGGCGTTCCTCGAAATTTCCGATTGATACTCGTCATGATATCGAACGGATCTCAAGGTTGGGGTTCCTCGATCACGTCCCGTACCGAGACGGATTTCGACGATTACTGCCGCGCTACGCTCGAGTCGACAGCGCGACGAGCCGCCATGGGTCGTCGATTCCACCGTCCAAGGTGCGCCAGGTTTCGAGCCGCTGCTTCGACGTAGCGAGAAGGTGCCGCAGGGAGCAGTGCCCGTCGTCATGGGACTCGATCGAACCTGCTGATCATCACCAGCCGCGTGTGTGACGCGGACGTCATGTCGCTGACGCGACCTCGGCGCTAACGACCACTCAGGTGGTCGAATCCGTCCGCGAGCTCGAGGCGACGGTCGTCGGTTCGTAGCCAAGCGCCTCGTCCTCGCTCGACGACGCCGATGACCCGCGCGCGGCGAGGTCGTTTGCCCTTCGGCCCGGTCGCGAGTAGCGCGTAGTCTTCTCCACCGACCAGCGCGAGATCGAGAGCCGTGGTGCCGAGCGCGGTCGCCGCGATGGCCAGCTCGGGGCCGAGCGTTTTTTCGACGGCTGCACGGTCGATGACGATGGCCACCCTGCTCGCCCGGGCGAGATGGGCGGCGTCACGACCAAGCCCGTCGGAAACGTCGATGGCGGCGGTGGCGACTCCGGCGAGTCGACGCCCTTCGGACACGAGCGCCTGCGGTCGGCGCCAAACGTCGACCGAGCGGCGGATCGCCCGCCGGCGGCGCGAACTGGCGAGCCCCGCCTCCAGCAGGAGGAAACCGGCGCGAGCAAGCCCCAGCGAGCCGACTAACCAAACCTCGTCGCCGGCTTTCGCCCCACTTCGAAGCAGCGGCCGTTCGGCCTCGCCTAGGACGGTGGTGGTGAGGCTGAGCTCTCGGCCACGGGCGATGTTGCCGCCGACGACTCGGCACGCGAGCCCGCGGGCCGCCGCCGCTTGGCCCCGGCCGAGGGCGCGGAGATCCGCCTTCGAGAATGTCGGAGGAAGAATCAGGCTCGAGAGCACCGCCACGGGTCGCGCCCCCATCGCGGCGACGTCGCTCACGGCCGATGCGAGAGCGCGCCACCCAACGTCCTCGAGCGAAAGCCAATCGCGACGAAAGTGCACTCCCTCGACCTGCGCGTCCACCGTGCACACCAGCGCGTCGCCGACGACGACGTCGAGAACCGCGGCGTCGTCCCCGATGCCGACCCGAGCGCGCGAGCCCGAGCGCGACCTGAAAATACGTTCGAGCAGCTCGATCGCCTGGGCTTCGCTCAGGCTCATTGCCTCGACCTGGGGGTCAATCGCGGCCTCGGATCAGTCGCGGCCTCGGGGTCAGTCGCGGCGCCAGCCACTGGACTTCACGCGAGAGTCGCGCGTCGGCACGGTATCGTCACGGTGAACACGGTACCGCGCGGCTCGTTGTCTCCGACCTCGACCTTGCCGTCGTGAGCGTCGACGAGACGTTTGACGATCGAAAGGCCGAGGCCCGTTCCGCCCTGCTCCCGAGTCGAGCTCGAGTCGACCTGATAAAAGGCGTCGAAAACGCGCTTCTTCTCGTCGTCGCTGATGCCGAGCCCGGTATCGGCGATGCGCACGGCCACCGCTGGCCGCTTGTTCGACAGGAGCACGAGCCCCTCGTCGCCGTCCGCCTCGACCTCCATGAAAACCGAGTCGGCGGAGAGAGTGACCGTGCCGCCGTCGTCGGTGAATTTGATGGCGTTCTCCGCCAAGTTCAAGAACACCTGCCTCAGTCTGTCGGGATCCGCCCAGAGCGTCGGCACCATGTCGAAGCTGTGCACGAGCTTGACCCCCTTCTTCCGCGCGGTCGGCTGCAGCGTTTGTGACACGTCTTCGATCAGCATGCCGACCTGGATGTCGGACTTGCGCATGCTCATCGTGCCGCTCTCGAGCTTCGAGAGATCGAGAAGGCCCTTGATGAGCTCGAGCAGCTGTTCGCCCTT
This sequence comes from Polyangiaceae bacterium, assembly GCA_029261965.1. GTDB lineage: Bacteria > Myxococcota_A > Polyangia > Polyangiales > Polyangiaceae > JAJDAH01. The sequence goes on along the minus strand of JAJDAH010000466.1, from coordinate 2,252 downwards.
GTCGTGAATCGTCTGCACGAACTCACGCTGCTCGGGGATCATTTCACCCGCGATGCCCTCTTTGAGCATTTCGCTGTACCCGATGATCGAGGTCAGCGGAGTGCGCAGCTCGTGGGAGACCGTGGCGAGGAAGTTGCTCTTGAGGCGATCGAGCTCCTTCAGCCGATTGTATGCCTCCTGCAGCTTCTCGTTCTTCTCTTGGAGATCCCTGAAGTTCTCCCGAACGCTCGCGAGATGCATGTTGCTCGTGAGCAGCGCCTTGTGCCCGCTGAACAGGATCAAGTCGAGGGTGGAACGAAGATGACGAGCGACCTGCGCCAAGGTCTCTTCTTTGGCCCGCGGCATCTGACCGAGCAGCTCTCGGAGCCGGGCGGCATCTACCTGTGGATCGATTCGAAGGAGGGTCTCCGGGATCTCGGTCACCTCCGGCGTGAGGAACGGTCCAAGAATGAGTCGACCGATCGCTCGACCGTCGTACCGGATGCTGACCACGCGGTAGGCAGCACCCGTGACACACTCGTAGGTCGCGTCGCCTTTGGCGGCGGGCTCGAGGCTCTTCACCTCGGACACCACTCGGCCGACGGCTTCGCGACCCTTCTGGAACTGGTCGAGGTACGTGTAGATCTCCGGCGTCGAAGCCGCGTCCGCCAGCATCGAGCCATCTTGGGCGAAGATACGCAGGGGGACGCCAAAGAGATCGAAGAAGCTCTTGGCCATCTCGCCGAGGGCGCCGCGATCGACGAGGTCCTGCAACGAGAACCCCTTGCCCATGGTGAGCTCGTCGAGGGTGCGCTCTTCGGCCGGCGAGCTCATCCCTTGGTCCCTTCGGGCGCGAGCACGTCGAGTGCTCCGCCGACACACGTCGCCAAGATTTCGTCGACGCTTCGCGTCTCCCCGAGCTGCTTGGCCACCTCGGCCATGAACTGCTTGGCGTCGAAGTTGAACTTTTTGCTCAGCTCGTGGGTTGCTTCGAGCGAGCTCCAGGTCAGATAGAGCAGCCCCATGAAGCTCTCGACGACGCCGCCGCCGTTGAGTGCCACGGCGAGATAGACCGGCTCGCGGCCCTGAGAGGCCAGCTTGGCGATCTCTTCGTCGCTTCTCACGTCGGGCAAGTCGCGCTTGTTGAACTGGATGATGAGCGGCATCTCTTTGAGGCTCAGGCCATTGGCCTTGAGGTTCTCTTTGAGATCCATGAACGACTCAGCGTTGTGCTGCGTCTCGGTGCCGCGGGAATCCGCGATGAATGCCACCCCGTCCGCCCCTTGAACCACGAGCCGGCGCGTCGACGAATGAATGACCTGGCCGGGGACCGTGAACACCTTGAGGCGCACGTTGAGGTCGCCACCGCTGAAGGTCAGCGGCAAGAGGTCGAAAAACAGCGTACGGTCATCCTTAGTCTCGAGCGTCATCAGGCGGCCCGCGGCATCGGCGTTGGCCGCCTTGTGGAGCGACTGAAGGTTCGTCGTCTTTCCGCTCAGGGCCGGGCCGTAGTAGACGAGCTTGACCGTGAGCTCTCTCGCTGTGAAATCGAGCTGCACTACTAGCGGCGCCCCCGTCTATGGGGCGCCCACGAGGCAACGGGTTGGGGACGCCGGGAGCGGGAAGGCATCAGATCGAGCGGTGCATGTTAGCGGGATTTCTCGGTTTCGCGAAGGGGCCGGATGAGCCGCTTGGTCGTGCTTTTGTGGCTGGGGACGGCGAGCTCCGAGATGGCTGCCGAGCCTCATATCGAAGCCTGGGCGGCGAGCCGGCTGGTCCGGGTCACCGCACCCGGTGCGGCCACGCGCCGCTCCGACCACGACGACGGACGGGTGGATCGCATCGAACGGCTGCTCGGCGAGGCCAGGACCGCCGCGGGTTCGCTCGACGAAAAGCGGGCGCTCGATTTGCTCGCCCGCGCCGAACGCGAGCTCAGGGCCCACGCCCGCTCCATTCCACAGGCGGCGTGGCTCATGGCCGAGCGCTGGCACGTCGAAGCGAGCTTGCTCCGCCAACGGCCCGACGGCGCGCTCAAGGCTCGCCAGCTCGAAAACCGCGCCGAAATTCTGGAAAACGAACGAGCCCCCACGTTCGGCGAGTCCGAGGAAGGCGACGCCACCCTACCGCTGCCCGGCACATCGCCTCCGGCGAGTCAGAGCTACGAGATCCGCGGGGCCACCGGCGACGACGTCGTATTCGTGGATGGAGATCGGGCGCGGCCGAACGAGAGGTTTCGAGTGGGCGAGCACCACGTTCGAGTCGTACGCCACGGC
>JAJDAH010000465.1 GCA_029261965.1 Polyangiaceae bacterium | reverse complement strand
GGGATCTGCGGCCCGATGCAGCTCGACCACGACACCTGATTGACCTCGCGCGCGCTCATGTGGCTCGGCATCTGCCGGCCCTTGAGGACATCGAGCTCGTTGCCGTAGACCTGCGCGAGAAATTTCACCAAAGGGAAACCGCGCGCGAGCATGATGGAGCCTTCGCGAAGCGCCGGGAAGATCCAGTCTCTGCGTTCGGTGGCAAAAGCGGTCGCCACCGGCGGCGCCTCCTGGCCCGTGCAGGTCCCGTAGAAACCGACGCGCCCCTGACGTTGAAGCGCCACCATGCGCGTATCCAAGATTCGGATGCGCCGCATCTCCCGGTACATGTCGAGCACGACCTCGGGGGCGAGAAACGGATCTTGCTCGGGATCGTTCTTCCCGTCTTCACCCGTGACCCGCAACATCGGTGCGCTACTCATGGGGTCCCCGCTTACCACGAAAGGCCCGCTACACGTACATCCGGACGTCGTGGCCGTGGTCTTTGGTTCCGACTTCGAACGCTGCCGACCGCGTGTTCGCGACCAGCGGCGGGCGGCCGAAAACCTCGAACCTCAAGTAGCCCCGCGCGATCTTCGAGTTCAAACAGTGGGTCATCTCGCCGTTGGGATTTTCGTAGTACAGGCCAACGAAGTCCCCGACGTCGGCTTCGAGGTAGCCGTCCAGCTTGGCCAGGGTGTTCCGACTGGAAAACTCCCATCGACGAGGGCTCACGTCGCCCCTCGCCTTCCAGAGCGCGCCCGGCGAGGTCAGGTGGTAGTGCACGCCGCGGTACCACACCACCAAGAGCGTCATCGTCGGCGCGAGCACCGGGCCGAGCTTCACGCGAGCGCTCACTCCCTCGAAGACGAGGTCGTCTACGTCGTCCCAGTGGTTGCAGTGGCCCCAACCGTAGAGCTCGGCGTGACGCCGACCCCAGTTGTGACCCTGCATCCCTCGCCACCCTTTCACTTCGACACGCTGCCCGTCGACTAGGTAGTGACCATCGAACGTGGAATCCGGATGCGGCGTGACCAACTTCGAGTTCGGGACGTCGTCTGCGTACATGCGCCTACTCGGCAAGGGCACGAGAGCAGGCACCGCCGTCGTCATGTCGAGCGACCACTCGATGGTGTGCCCCTGACTGGAAACCGATCCTTCCAGGTGACCGTGATCGAACCAAATTTGGTGCACTTTGACGTCGAATTCACGGGGAGAAAAGCTCGCTCGACTGAAGGGGTGCTCTTCTTTGACCGCCACGTGCTCGCCCGAGGGATCAAAAGCGATGGCCCACGCCTCGGCCACCGGATCCTGCCCCGGCTTCTTTAGTATCGTCGCCTTCAGCCACAGTGCTCGACGTTCCCCAGTGGCGTTGAGCTTGATGAAATAGCTTTCGACGTGGCCACCCGATTTTGCCGGGTTGAAGCGGCACGCGTTCCAGTCGCGATCCATGTCGGCGCCATTCGGCCACTTCGGCTGCGGTAGCGCAAGACGTGACGATGGGCCGCGAAGGAAGAGCAGCGCCACCGCTTCCCCACGGCCACGAGCATCCGGGAGCACCGAGCAACGCTCAGCCGTCGAGGAGATCGAGGGCTTCTCGCACGGCCGTCGGATCGGCCCGCCGCTCATCTCCGCCCATTGCGGCTATTTCTTCGCGGGCCTCGATGAGGTGGGCTCGCCCCGCCGCGGCGACCGCCATCGTACGCCGATCTCGGCTCCACGACTGAAGCTCGCGCAAAATCTGCTGTCGAGCGCGCGCATGCCCCATTCGCGCCAAAGCGACTCGCGCCTGCCAGGCGAACGCTTTGCGGTACGAAAAAAGACCGAACGCTCGGCTCTCGAGGCCCGCCCGCGCATCTGCGAGTCCGAGCTCCCCGGCGATCTCCACCGCCGCCTGCTCGTCTTCGGGGTCGTGCGTGCCGGTGGGCGCTGCGACGGCATCGGCGATGGCGCGGCCCCCCCTCTCGCTCCCCGACCGAATCAGAAGAATCGCGCCAAGCAGCTGCACTCGCGGCGACTCGTCGTCGAGCGCCGCTTCGGCCCGGGCACGGATGTCGCTCGGGAGCTCGCCCTCGCCAGCCCACCGCTCCTCGGCGAGACGAAGCGCGATGCATCGAACCTCGGCGTCGTCGTCACGCGTGCCGCGCACGATGGCCTCGCGAGACTTCTCCCTCGAGAGCCGGCAGAGCGCGATGAGCGCCTGAAACCGTAACGCCGGCGCCTCGCTCCGAAACGCGGACGCGACCACCGCGACCGCCGCTTCATCGCCTTCTTCAGCGAGCTCGCCTACCGCGATCAACGCCATCTGACGCACTCGCGGAGCCCCGTCCGTGGCCGCCTCGATCAGCCGGGGCAACGAGCGCTTCGCTCCCGCGTCCGCGAGAGCCACGGCCGCCTCGGCTTGAATCGCGACGACGGCATCCTCCGCCAAAACGCGCTCGAGCGCTTCGACGGCGGCGTCGCTCGCGTCGTCATTGGCCAAGACCCCCAGATCACGCACCGCTGCGATTCTCACCAGCTCTTTCTTTTCCTGAGAGTCCCGAATCGCCGCCGCGAGAGTTCGACGACGAGGGCTGAGCTTGAGCATGGGAGTCCTTCGTGCTCGGGGTCAGCTCACGTGAATGAGTCGGCGCAATCCTTCGCTCGCGAGCTGAAGCGAGCCACTCACCATCGCGACGGCGACGGCGCCAACCGCGAGCACGTGAGGAGCGCGCAGCATTCCCAAAGTGCCCTGCTCGAGGAGCGCGCCGAGGCTGACGCCATCCGGCGGTCCGAGACCGACGAACCCGAGCGCAGTTTCACCGAGGACGACGCCGGCGGCGGCGGTGCCGATCTGAACGGCGACTGGCCCCAACAAGTTGGGCAACACGTGACGACCGACGACTCGCATCCGCCCAGCCCCGAGAGCGCGCGCCGCTTCGACGAATTGGGCCTCCCCGAGTACGCGGGCCTGGGCGAGCGAAAGGCGAGCGAACGGAGCCCAAACACCGACGCAGAAAACGGCACCGATGTGGAGCCGCGACGGCACGGTCACCGCGCTCAGCACCGCCAGCGCCAACAAGAACGTCGGAAAAGACTGGACCAAATCGCACGCCCGCAGCGTCCAGCGCTCGAACCGGCCCCCGGCGAGACCTGCGGCGGCGCCCAGAGGCGCGCCGACGAGGAACCCGAACGACGCGACAACGCCGGCGAGCACCAAGGCCCGAAACGTCGAGTGTGTCACCAGCGCCAACAAGTCCACGCCGGCATCTCCGCTTCCGAGCGGACGCCCTTCGTCCGGACCAGTCCACGCGAGCTCGAGTGACATCCGCGATGGCGAGCGACTACTGAGCCACGCGAAACTCGCGCTCGCCACCAGCAAGGCGACCGCCGGCAACACGACCAACGCGGCCGAACGGAATCGCGTCGCCGAATTCACTCCGAATACCCTCGCGGATCGATCATCGCGCTGAGCGCGCCCGCCATGCCCTGGGCGAGAACGAAGAGCAACCCAGCGGCGACCACCGACGCTTCGAGCACTGGGATGTCGCGGGCCGCGTAGGCATTGAGCATCAACGTGCCGAGTCCGGGGCGCTCGAAGAGACGTTCGAGAACGACTGCCCCGCCCAGCAGCGCGCCCAGCTGAGTCGCCACGACGACGGCGATGGGGGCCGACGCCACGGGCAACGCGTGCACGAGCCAGACGCGAGTAGACGACGCCCCTTTTGCCGCTGCCGTCTCCAACCACTTGGCGCGCGCTTGATCGAGAAGCGCGGCTCGGCCGATGCGACCCACTTGTGCCGCCAAGGGGAGCGACAGCAAGGCCGAAGCAAACGCCAGCCCGCCGAATCCGCTGTCCGGATCGCCCGGCAGCGGCACGAGCCGCCACTCGACCGCGAGGGCGAAGGTCGCGAGCGGCGCGAACGCCAGAAGAGGAGTAGCGGCAACCGTGAGAATCACTCGGTGCGCCCATTCGCGCTTTTCCCCGAGCCAGGGCCCGACAGACAGGAGCGCGGCAGCAATGCCGAGCATCGCCCCGAGTCCCACTGCTATCCCGGCGAGGGCAGCAGTGGGACCGAGCGCTTTGCCTACTTCGTCGAACGCCAAGACCCCCGGGCGCGCCAACGACTCGCCGATGTCGAGCTTGAACAGCCCGAAAATGAACGACGCGTACTGAACGCTGAGCGGTTCGTCGAGGCCAAGGCGGCTCCGGAGAAGGGAACGGGCCTCTTCGGAAGCTTGGTCTCCGAGGATGAGCGCGGCGGGATCACCGGGGAGCAGCCGAAGCGCGAGAAAGACCAGACTCGCCAGCACCCAGAGCACGACGAGCGCTCCGGCGGTGCGCTCGAACACGGCCAAGAGCACGCGCCGAACGGCCTTGAGGATGTCCGCGGCGCGCCCTACCGGTTGCGGGCCGTCTTCGGGTCGAGTCATCCCCCTTCGGCCGCGTCGCTGACGTCCGCCGGTGCGTCGACGCTCATCATCGCGTCGGCAGCGTCGCCCCCCATCATCGAGCCGTCGCTCGCGTCGATGCTCATCATCGCATCTCCACTGGCGTCGACGCTCACCGTCATCTCGCTGGTCGCGTCGCTCGCCTCGGCATCCCCCGAGTCCGTCGACGCGTCTGGGCCCGTCGGCACGAAGGCGTCGAGCTCGAACCCGGCGTCGGTTTCGCCGCAAACGTCCACGAGCCCGTCCGCCGGGAGCGCGGCACCATTGAACGGCGGCACACACACACCACCGCGTTTCGGGTCATCTTCCACGACCACGGCCGCCCACGGGTTATCGGGATCGAGCATGTCGGCGCACTCGTATCCCATGCGGCAACCGGTATCCTTGCGACATTTCTTCAAGCAGAACGTGCGCTGAAGTCGGGACGTGCCCTGTGGATCGGCGCACTCCGGCGCCCGGGAGATGTTGCTGTCGAAGGCGACACAAATGGCCTCGTTCGGGCAATCCCCCGGCTCGCAGTTGAAGATGGTGCAGTAGCCCGACGGCTGCGTCGTGTCGCAGAGTCGGTCGCCCTGCGAAGAACAGTCGGTCGAAATGGCGCACGAGTCGCCGATCTGGGGACTGCACCCCAACACCAGCGCGTTCAATGCCAGCCAAAAAAGCAGCGCGTAAACTCGTTCGCCCATGGGGCGGCGGGACCGTAGCACGCTGCCCGGCTCCGTCCGCAAACTCGCCGGTCGCCAGCGCCTCAAGTTGACACTCCGGGGCCCGCTACCTAGATTTGACGTCGACCCCGCTTCTCGAAAAGAGTGGCTGCTTGGCGCCCACCGAACGACCGCATCAGGAAAACCTCGCTACCCACAGACCTCGAAGACCATGTCGACTTACATCACCGAAGACTGCATCAATTGCGGGGCGTGCGAGCCCGAATGCCCGAACGAGGCCATCAGCGAGGGCGACGAGATTTACATCATCGACCCCGAGCTGTGCACCGAGTGTGTCGGTTTCTACGACCACGAAGCCTGCCAAGCGGTGTGCCCCGTCGAGTGCTGTCTCCCGGACCCCGGCCGGCGGGAAGCCGAAGATTCGCTGTTGCAGCGCGCCTTGAAGCTCCACCCTGACGACGACGAGCTGAAACAGAAGGCGGACACGAACGAATACCCCTCTCGATTCCGCGCGACGGCGTAGCCACGTCAGGAAAACGCGCGGGGCACTGGCGTCGGTTGCCCCATTGCCCGCGTCGTGCGAAAGCCGCGCCATGCGCTGCGGCACGTCGGTCAGCTTGGCGACGACAGCTGGTCTCCTGACGCTCGCCACGGGCTGCGGCGGCGGCGCCGCGCTCATGCATCCAGCGCACGTCCTCGCCCAAAACGAGCTTTCTGCTGGCGCCGGTGTCAGCGGTCACTTCGCCCTCGGCGGGGCGGAAGATTCGATCGACCGTGCGCAAGCCGTCAGCAGCACCGAAGGCCTTCCTCTGGACCAGCAAGCTCGGCGCGATTTTGCCGAGGGCGCCGTCGTGCAGGCGCTCACCTCTCCTGGCGTCGCGCCGTGGGTCGGAGTCCGCGCCGGTCTCGGGTTCGGAGTCGAGGGCGGAATCACCTATACGGGCCGCGTCGCCCGAGTCGACGGTCGATACGCGATCGAGGGCGACCACCTAGCGGTCAGTTTCGGCGGCGGCGTCGCGCGAGTGTTGCGTCGGCCGGGGTCGACCTCTTCGATCGGCGCGCGCGCCGACGGCGGAATCGTCGGCCTCGACCTTCGCGAGGTGGACGGTTGGACCTTCGACGTGCCCGTGCTCCTAGGGTGGCGAAGCAACGGGGACGTCGTCCAGATTTGGGCAGGGCCGCGAGGCGGCGCTGAGACGCTCGGCGGCGAAGTTCGCGTGCTCACGATTCTGGACGTCGATCCGACGGGCCAGGCCGGACGAATCGGCCCGCTCGACGCACGTCGTTTTTTCATCGGCGGATTGCTCGGATTCGCCATCGGCGTCGACCCGATCTGGGTGGCGGTGGAGCTCGACGTCGCTTATCAAAACTATTCGGGAACCCTCGAGCTCGATGATTCGACCGGCGCGACCCTCGGCTTCGACGAGGGGGCCTCCGGGCTCACGATGACGCCGACCGGGGCGTTGATCGCGAAATTCTGAGCCTTTCCGGTCGACGCCTTGCCGCCGCCAGGTCGGCGACCTAACATGTAACCGTGCGTTCAGGACTATGGCTGGCAGCCGGACTCGCGGCCCTCTCGGCGGCGTGCTCGAACGAGGTGGTCCCCACCACCGATGCGGAGTCCGCCAAGACGCACGCGCTCATCACCATCGAGCACACCTCGATGGTGGGTGCGTCCGCGGATGCCCGCACCGAAGCCTTCGCTCGCTTCGTGAGCCTGCCCACTTTCGGCGACGACGAGACGGTGCTCGACCTGGCTGGCATGTCCCCAGTGCTTTCGAGCTTCGACTCTTGCATCGTTCCGAAAGTGGATTCCGGCGTGTCGCTCGCGACTCTCGAGCCAGTCGAGTTCCTGGGTGTCGGCGAGATCACGGTCCAGACCCGTGCGGCGCAGGTCCATCTGGCGCCACATGCGTTCCCCACGGTGACCGACGTGTTTTCCGGTGTCGTGTACTCGTCGCGAGACCGCTCGGCCCCACTGCCGGCAGCCACGGCGTACTCCGTGCGGGCGACCGGCAGCGCCGGCATCCGCGGATCGAGCTTCATCGCTCCTCTGGAAGTGTCGGCGTCGGCTCCGAGCGCCCTCGAAGGCGTGGCCGTCGGCGGGGTGCCGCTCGAGAGCGTCACCGAGGTCAGCGCGTCGACTCCGATGGACCTCACCTGGGCCGTCGGCGACCCAGGTGATTCGGTCGTCGTCGCGCTCAATACGCTGAACGGCGACAGCCTGGTATGCGCATTCCCCGACGACCGCGGGTTTGGCTCGATCCCCGACGAGCTACTCGTCGCGGGAGAGGGACGCCTTTCGGTACACCGCGTTCGCAGTGTCGACTTCGAAGCCGCTGGAATCGATGCGGGGGAGCTTCGGTTCGACTTCGAAATCGCGGCCGCGGTCGATTTCCGATAGTCGACGGCTAATCGAGCTGCCCGAGACACCGTCGTTGACCGACGTAAGATCCGTCCGCCCCGCCGAATCCGCTCGAATCGACGAGCTCGAAAACGCCGACCGCCTCGAGGAGGCCGCCACCGCTGCTACTACGGCAGGAGACCATGCGCGCGCCAGCGAGCTCTGGGAACGCGCCGTGCGGTTCGGACGCGCGGCGCGCTCGGCGCTCGCCGCCGGCGACGCGATCCGAGCGCTGCTTTTGGCGGCGCGATCCGAAGACCCATCCATCGAGCCCAAGATCATCGAAGCGCTCGTTCAAGGGGACGATTCGCTCGCCGCGGCGGAGGCGGCGAGCGGCGCCGGTCACTTCGCCACCGCGGCGCGATTGCGCCTAGCCATCGGTGACTGGGCGGGAGCAGGGTCCGACTTCGAGCGAGGGGGTCGACTGCTCGACGCGGCAAGCGCGTTCGCCCGGGCCCGGAAGCCGAAGAGTGCCGCCCGATGTCTCGAAGCCGCCATCGAACGAGAGCCGGATCTCCACGTGGCCCGCCTGCGCCTCGGGGCGCTATTGCTCGAGCACGGCCGCACCCGGCCGGGCATCCGCGCGCTGCAGGCGCTGCCGGAAGATTGCGAGGAGCACGGCGCGGCGCTCCGACTTCTCTTCGACGCGTTCCAAACTCTGGGCCTCGACGACGCCGCGGACGACGTGAAAGCGCAGATGAAAAAACGAGGTGTTTCACAAGCCGCGTCTCGGCCCCCTCCGCGCTCGTCCAGCCGCACCGCGGTGGCTCAGCGTCTCTTCGGACGCTACGACGTGCTCGCCGCGGTCGCGACCACACCCACAGCGCGCGTGGTCAAAGCCCGCGACACCATCACCGGCGACGAAGTCGCCGTGAAAATCTTCAGCGCCGCCTCCTTGAGGGACGCTGGACGCGACGCCCTCGAGCGCTTTCGTCGTGAAGCGCGAATTTTGGGGGACCTACGTCACCCAGCGATTGTGCCGCTGCACGACTACCTGCCGTCCGGTCCGGCGGTCGTGCTCGCATGGATGTCCGGCGGCTCGATGGCGGATTTGCTCGCGGCGGAGCCCATCGCACCCGCCCGCGCGGCCGAGATCGCCGCCTCCGTGCTCTCGGCCCTCGGGGAAGCGCATCGCCGAGGGATCCTCCATCGTGACATCAAGCCCGCCAATGTGCTGTTCGACGGGGCCGGCGGCCCTCACCTGGCGGACTTCGGAACCGCGCACGTGAGCGATGCTGCGGCCACGGTGACGGCAGGCGTTCTCGGAACATTGGCGTACATGGCGCCCGAGCAGCGCGCCGGCGCTCCCGCCACCACCGAAAGCGACGTCTACGGTGTCGGCGCTCTTTTTTGGCACGCGCTGACCGGTGGCCCGCCGGGGTCGGATCTTCCATTCTTGAGCGACGAGCTCACCGACGCACACCAGGACATCGCCAGAGCGTTGATTGGCGCCGAAGCCGACCGCCCGAACGAGGCCTCGTCGGCCGCCGAGCTTCTGGCATCGCAAGAGTGGCCCCGAGCCGTGCCCCGCGCGCGAGCGGTCACCCGAAAGCCGAGCAACCGGCCGCCAGCTCGCTCCGTGCGTCTCGAGCCTCGTCGCGGCGTGCTTCATCACGACACGCTTCTCGGCCGTGACGTTTTTGTGCTTCGCTCGCAACCGGAAACGATGGAGAGGGTGCTTCCTTATGCGCGGACGGACCATCCGGCCCTGCCGTGCGTGCTCCGGCTCGATCGAGATCGCGAGATCGTTTGGATCGATGCGGTCGTTGGTCGGCCGCTATCGCGGTCGCTCACGCCGGAGGAGCACTCGCGACTCGCCGCGGCACTCGGTGCTCTGCACCGCGCCGGCGGGTATCACGGGAGCGTCGACGCCGAGCACGTCGTAGAACGCGGGGACGAGCTGATGCTTCGCTTTCCTTTGGACCCGAAGTCGCGTTCGACCGACGACGATCTTGCCGGCCTCCGTCGCCTCGAAGGAGATACTTGACGATGGACCGCATCTACTTCGTTCCAGGCATGTTCGGTTTCGCGAATCTGGCGGGATACGACTACTTCGGTCACGTCCGCTCGGCGCTGAAGCAGCGTCTCGACGACGCCGGGGTCGAGTGCGCTTTCGCCGATGTGCCGAGCCCGCCGACGTCGTCGATTCGACATCGAGCAAAGGTCTTGGCCAGAGTCGCCAGTCAAAGCGGCGACAACGATGCGATTCATCTCGTCGGACATTCGACCGGGGGGTTGGACGCCCGGCTCATCTTGTCGCCTACCAGCTTCGTCGGCCTCGGCGGAGACGACGTGGCCTGGACGCGGCGGGTCCGCACGTGCGTGACGTTGAATACTCCGCACTACGGAACTCCACTCGCCGGGTATTTCGCGACGGTATCGGGGACCCGCCTGCTCTATGCGCTGAGTCTGTTCACCGTCTTGTCCCTGAGCGTGGGCGAGCCGGGGCTCGCGATGTTCAGCAAGCTGCTCGCGGGGCTTGGAAGCGTCGATTCGCTCTTGGGCGGCGACCTCAAGCTGATCACTCGAGTCTCCAACGGGCTCTTGCGGTTCGTCGACGACAACGCGCGCGGCGAGATCAACGAGTTTCTGAGCCTCGTCCGAACCGACCAGGGTGCGGTCATTCAAATCATGCCGGAGGCGATGGACCTCTTCAACGCCGCGGCGGAGGACGCGGACGACGTGGCCTACGGCTGCGTCGCCACGTGCGCCCCTCCACCGAGCACCCTCGGCCTCGCCCGGCGGATTCGCTCGCCCTACGCGGCGCTCACCGCGGCCGTATTCTCGACGCTCTCCACCTTCGCCAGCCAAGCCCACGCTCGCTACCCGTACGCGGACCCGCCGAGCAAAGAGCTCGACGAACTCCGACGCGCAGCCCGAGGACGTCTGGACGAGGAGACGAACGACGGGATCGTGCCGACCTTGAGCATGCTCTGGGGGCAGCTGTTGTGGGCCGGCGAAGGCGACCACCTCGACGTGCTCGGACACTTCTACGACGACCAGAAACCGAGCCAGCACGTCGATTGGCTCACGAGCGGTGCGCGGTTCGATCGCGCTAGATTCGCTTCGGTGATGGACGCGGTGGCGGCGTTTCTGACAGCGAGACGCTGAACGTCAACGGTTGCCCCAGATGACGACGTGTCGGTCGCTGACGGTCTCGACGTTCAGCTGGCCGAGCCCCATGCGAAACAAACCCGCCTCGATCTCGTCGACTCGGTAGGCGGAGAGCAGCGAATTGAACAAGTCGCGTCGGAGGACTTCTGGCTCCCCTGCCCCGTGCAGCTCGACCAGCCGACGGGCGGCGTTGCGACTGTCAGGCCGGTAAAGATCCATGACGAACACCGGAGCGCCCGGACTCGCGTAGACCAAGACGGTGTGCCACAGCACCATCGGGTCCCCGAGGTGGTGAAGCAAGCTGTTGCTGATGACCACGTCGTATTGGGGCCGCTGTGGCGGGTCCATCGGCAGGTAGGCGCGACGAAGCGACACTCGCTCGGCGACGCCGGCTTTTTCGACGCGCCGGCGACCATGCACCAGCATCACTTCGCTTCCATCGACGCCATCGACCTCCGCCAGCGGATGGGCGAGGGCAAAGCGCGTCGTGACGTCCGCCGGTCCGCACCCCAAGTCGAGCACGCTGACCGCACTCGAGGCGACGTCGGGAAAACGCTCCCTGAACAGCTCGACGAACCACGTGTGGGGCTCGCTGAAGTCGGCTTCGGCGTAGGCGCGCGCTTGCGCCTCTTCCTCCATCAGCTCCGGTTCGGCGATGCGGTCCACGGCGAAGACTTTACCGCCCCGCGGCGCGGGATTTCTATCCGTTCTGTCGGGGCTTCGGGGGTGCCTTGGCGGGTCCCGGAGCGGCCGACGGGCTTGGGGCCGCGTCGTTTTTCTCGCCCGCGCCCTTGCGGTCCACGATCCTGAACACGAGCTCGCGGGGCTCGCCGCCGCGCAGGTACTTCACCCGAAGCGTCGAGGCCTTGCGCAAGGACTCGAACGCTTCGAAAGCCTGGGTTTCGCGTTCGATCGGCATTCCGTTGATGCGGGTGATGACGTCGCCGGGCTCGAGGTCGACCCCGTACCAGAAGCCCGCCGGTCGAAGCGTCACGACCCGAAAACCACGAAATCGGCCTTCGGACAAGCTCGGCTCGACCTCGACCCGTTGCAGAAAGTAGCCGAGCCCCGCGTCGACGGTCTCGACGACTTCGTCTCGGTACAGCACGTCCCGGGGTCTCTCGGGCTCGGCCGCTTCCGTCGGAGGCAGGTTTACCGGGGATACAGGCTCATTCGACGCTCCGCCACACGAGGCGAGCCCAAACGAGCTGGCAATCAACACGGAAAGGATCACGCGCTTCACGCGGCCGAATATGTCCGCCCACCCGATCGCCGGGCAAGTTTCATCGACGCCTTGGGCCTCAATCGGCCCAGTAGGGTGCCTTGAGCTCTCGCTTGAGCACTTTGCCGATGGGGTTTTTCGGCAGATCCGATCGGGTTTCCACCCCGCTGAGCCGCTGCCCCTTGCCGAGCCGCTCGTTGGCCCAGTCGCGGATCTCGTCGGTCCCGGCGTTCTGGTCGTCCTCCAAAACGACCAGCGCCAGCGGCGTCTCGCCCCACTTCTCACTCGGAATGCCGATGACCGCGCACTCTCTGACGGCCGGGTGCCGGCTCAGGACATTCTCGAGATCGGTGGCGAAAACGTTGAACCCCCCCGAGATGATCATGTCCTTCTTTCGGTCGAGCAGATACAGAAAACCCGCGTCGTCCAAGCGGCCGATGTCGCCGCTCTTGAAGAAGAGCCGACCTTCCGAATCTCGCCAATGCATGGCGGAGGTCGCGTCAGGTCGATTCTCGTAGCCTTTCATCATGATGGGGCTCCGGCCGACGATCTCTCCGGTCTTGCCGGGGCCGAGCTCTTTGCCTTCGTCGTCGACGATGCGAACTTCGCAACCGGGCGTCGGTTGCCCGACGCTGTCGAGTTTGTCGGGGTTGGCGTTGGCGACGAGCAACGTGCTGACGCCACCCTCCGTCAACCCGTAAATTTCGATGAGCATACCGGGCCACTCGTCGACGATTTTTTTCTTGAGCTCGATACGAAGCGGCGCGCTCGTGCACAGCTTCACCTGAAACGACGAGAGGTCGAAGTCGGAGAATTCAGGATCCCGGAGAATGCGGTCGTACTGGACCGGGACGAGCATGGCGTGCGTCACCCTTTCGCGCTGACTGATTTCGAGAAATCGGCGAGCGTCGAACTTCGACATCATCACCGACGTCGCGCCGTACGCGATACTCGGCAACCATGCGGTCATCGTCGTGTTCGAGTACAGCGGAGTGGACACGAGTGTCACCGCTCCGGGCACGAAGCCGAACTGCTGGCAGCCGTTGGTGAACATGCTGCGCATGGCGTGCGTGTGCACGATGCCTTTCGGAACACCCGTCGTGCCCGAGCTGTAGATGATGTTGAAGTCCTCGGCGCCATCGAGAACGACCTCAGGATCCGCGGACGAAGCGACCTTCACCCAGGTTTCGAAGTCGCGGTAGCGCCCATCGCCGCATTCGAGACCTATCGCACCACCGTCGAGCAGACCCACACGTTCGAGAAACGGCGCTGCGTTGTCTCGAAGCTCCTCCGATACAAAAAGCACCTTCGAGCCCGAGTCCTTCATCATCATCTCGAGCTGCTCGGAGCTCGCCATCGACGGCAGAGGCACGATGCACGCCCCGGCAGACAGCGTGCCGAGAAACGCTTCGACCGCTTCGACCGAGTTGCGCGACAGGAGAGCCACGCGGTCGCCTTTTTTCACCCCCATGTCCGCGAGGGCATTGGCGACACGGTTCACTCGGGCCCCTAGCTCCGCGAAGGTGTTTCGCCGGCTCCCGAATACGATGGCCGTGCGCTGCGGATGCTCGCGAACCACCGCACGAAAAAGCGAAGGAACGTCCTGACCGGGCTCGAGCTCGATAGGGGGCGCGTCTTTGGACATCGCTCGGTACTCAGCCCCCAACGAAGAGGGTGCGCGCAGCGTCGAGAAGATTCGCCGCAACGTCGTCGATCTCACCCTCACCGGAAATGCGCACGATCTTGTCCCCTGGGACGAGCTCTTCCGCATGCGAGTACAGCTCGCAGAGTCTGCTTTGAATTTCAGTCGACTCGAAGAGCTCTTCGCTTCCGCCACGTTTGGCACGGCGAGCCGCGGCCACTTTGGGCGGCACGTCGACTATCAGCGTCAGATCCGGGCGGAGCGCTCGGGCGTTGAGCTCACGAATCCATGGGACGACGGCAATTCCACCCGGAGCCGTGACCGATTGGTAGGCGACGCTCGACAGGTCGTAGCGGTCGCTGATGACCGTAGCGCCGTCACGCAACGCTGGCACGACGAACGAGTCCAAGTGGTCGAGACGGTCCGCTGCAAAAAGCAGCGCCATCGTCGACCAGGCAAACGGCCGCGGCCCCTCGGCGTCGGGAACCATCAGGCGGTTCTGGAGGACCTGACGGATCATGCCACCGATGGGCCCGGTCGTCGGCTCGCAAGTCAGCCGCACGTCGTGCCCGTCCGCCCGGAGCGATTTGTAGAGCCTCTTGGCGTGGGTGGTGCTGCCCGCGCCGTCGATGCCTTCGACGACGATGAAGCGGCCACGCTGCGAGCCCGGCGGAATCGACTCGGGATGTTTGGTCATTCGGTGGGCCTCACGCTCGGAGCAGGATCCTCCCCCAAGACTACGTTGTCGATGAGGCGGGTCGAGCCCGCAATCGCCGCCACGGCCAAAAGCGCGCGTTCTCCAACGGAATCGTGCGGTTCGTAGACGACGAGCGTTTCCGGTTCGGCTAGCGAAATGTAGTCCACTTCGAGCTGGACGCTTGCGAGCGACTGAACGACGGGCTGCGCGAGCGCGGCGACGACACGCTCGCCCAACTCGAACAGAGCCGTCGAAGCGGCGAGGCCTCGAGCAATCGCGAGAGCGCGTCGTCGCTCGTCGGCGCTCAAGTACGCATTTCTCGAGCTCAGCGCGAGGCCATCGTGCTCGCGAACGATTGCGTGGCCGACCACCTCGACCGGGAGGAGCAGATCTCGGGCCATGCGTTCGATGACCTTGAGCTGCTGGTAGTCCTTGCGCCCGAACACTGCGACGCACGGGCCGGCGACCGCGAACAGCTTGCTGACGATGGTCGTGACCCCCTCGAAATGCACCGGGCGCGCCCTGCCGCACAGGACCTCGGTGAGCGACGTGACTCGAACGCGCGTGCGCTCGCCAACGGGATACATTTCCTGGGGTGCGGGGGCGAAGACCACGTCGACGCCCACCTCCCGGCATTTCTGCAAGTCCCCTTCGAGGTCACGCGGATAGCTCTCGAGATCCTCGGCGGGACCGAACTGGGTGGGATTGACGAAGATGCTGACGGCCACCGTCTTGGCGCGCTTTCGAGCCTCGTGCACGAGCGCCAGATGCCCTTCGTGAAGGGCCCCCATCGTCGGAACGAGCCCGAGTGGCCCGCGACGCCGGGCCTGATCGCAGGCCTGCCGGAATTCACCGACCGTGCGGCACAACGCGAGCGTCATGCGTCGTCGTCGTCGGCGGGTCCGTAGGCGGGCGCAGCCTCTTCGACGGCGCGTTGTCCAGTCGGCTCGCCGAGACTCTTCGGCTTGGCCATGCCGAAGCTGTGCTGTGCCGAAGGGAAGGACCCGTCGCGTACCTCTTGAACGTAGGCCTGCGTCGCTTCCACCACCGCGTTGCCCAGTTCAGCGAACTGCTTGACGAACTTCGGCTGGATGTCGCGATACATGCCCAGAAAATCGTAGCAAACGAGAACCTGGCCGTCGCAGTAGGGGCCCGCACCGATGCCGATGGTGGGGATGTCGACAGTCTCGGTGATGCGACGTCCCAAATCCGCCGGTAGCCCTTCGAGCACCACAGCGTACGCCCCCGCTCGTTCGAGGGCTTTTGCGTCGTTGATGACTCGCGCCGCGTCGTCCTCGCCTTTGCCTTGGACGCGAAATCCACCCATCGCGTGGAGAGATTGCGGAGTCAGCCCGACGTGCCCCATCACCGGAATGCCCGCCGCGACGATCCGCGACACGTGCTCGGCGACGGCCACGCCACCTTCGAGCTTCACCGACTCGAATCCCCCCTCTTTCAGCATCTTGCCGGCGCCTTCCAGCGCCTTCTCCGCGGACAGCTGAAAACTCATGAAAGGCATGTCGCCCACGATGTGGGCGCGACGCGTCACGCGCGCCACGGCGCGGCCGTGGTAACAAATCTCGTCGAGGGTCACCGGTAGGGTGTTCGGCAACCCTTGCACGACCATTCCCAGCGAATCGCCGACGAGCAAAATGTCGGCGCCCCCATCGTCGAGCAGGCTCGCCATGGTGGCGTCGTACGCCGTCAACATCGCGAGCTTGGGCCCCTCGAGTTTGCGCTTCCGAATGGCGGGAATGGTGACCTTGTTTTTTTCCATCGCGGCCTCGGATCCGAGCGTAGCACGGCGTTTCCGCTGGCCACGCCGGCAGCTGTGGTATTTTCCATCCGTGAGCAGCTCGAAATATTTGCTTCGTGGTGTGGTTTTGGCGGCGACGGCGGCAGGCGTCGTTGCGGCGTGCGGATCGAGCGGTAGCGAGCGCCAGGGGTTCGGCAGTGGCGGGACCAGCGCCGCGGGCGGCATCGCCGGAATGGAAGGCGGAGCCGCAACCGGCGGCGGCGGCGGCGGCGGGGTCGGCAACATCACCGGCACGGGTGGAACGGGGGGCTCTTCCGACGCCGGCGTGGGCGCGGCGTGCGATACGACGATTCCCTGCGCGACGGGACTCGTTTGCGCAGGAGGCACGTGCATCGAAGGCGAAGGCGATTGCCAGAGCGACGTCGACTGCGGCGGCGACACCTACTGCTGTAGCGGCGCCTGCCTACCCGACGGCTCGCTCGACGGCACCTGCGTCCCCTACGGTACTGGTCCCCGCGGCGACCAGAATCCCGACTGCAAAGGCTCGGTGGAGATTGGGCAGTTCTTCCCGGCCCTGCAATGCGAGTGGACGGCACCACCGGTCGGCGATCCCTTTCCCGATCACATCCAAGTCCTCGCGACGCCGCTCGTGGCGGACCTGCCCAACGACTCGGGTGCCGCCGCCGAGATCGTCATCGTGAGCTACAACTTCAACGACGGCGGAGCCGAGTCCGCGCAAGGCTCGAACCCGGCCTACTTCGGGGTGATCCGCGTCCTGAGCGGTCAGACGTGCGAGCAACTCGAGAGCATCCACGACCCCGCCAACCCGATGATCGCCGCATCGCCGCCGGCGCTCGCGGATCTCGACAACGACGGCACCATCGAAATCGTCACCCATCGGGCCGGCGGGGGACTCATCGCGTTCAAGTTCAATCCCACGGTGGGTCGCTACGAGACCTTCTGGGCGGGAACGGGGGCCACCAATACGGGGCTCCGTTGGGACGGGCCGTCGGTGCACGATCTCGATGACGACGGCTTCCCGGAGGTGATTTCCGAAGCCGAGGTCTACGATGGGCGCACCGGCGCACGGCGAAACCCCGGCCAAGCGCTCTTGACGATGGGCACGAGCGTCATCGCCGTCGTCGGCGACGTCGACGCCGACGGCAACGTCGAGCTCGTTCAGGACAGCGTCTATCGTTGGAACCGCACGACGAACATGTGGGACGTGGCCTATCCGGGCGCCGGTAGCGGCTTCGCGTTCGCCTACGCGGACTTCGGCACCCCGGGTGCCACCCCGGCGGATTTCGACGCGACGCAACTCGACGGAATCGCCGAGGTGGTGGCCAGCGGCGACAACGCGGTCGTGCTGGCGACTTTGCAGGGGCAGATTCTCATCAACGCCCCGCTCGCTGGCGAGCTCGGTGGTCCCCCGACGATCGGGGACTTCGACAACGACGGCTTCCCGGAGATCGCGTCAGCCGGCGGCACCGCATTTCGCGTCTTCGATCTCGATTGCGCCAATGCGGCCACGCCGGGCTGCGCCGCGCAGTACATCCGCTGGAGTCAGCCGTCACAGGACAGCAGCTCGTCGAGAACCGGCTCGTCGATCTTCGACTTCGAGGGCGACGGAAAAGCCGAAGCCGTTTACGCCGACGAATGCTTCGTGCGGATTTACGACGGCAGCACCGGTGAAGTCCTCTACTCCGCGTTCCGGACGAGCTGCACCTGGTACGAGAACCCGGTGGTGGCGGATCCCGACAAGGACTCGAACACTGAAATCGTCGTCAACTCGAACCAGAACTGCTCGGTGGCGTGCCCGGCGGGAGGGTCGGCTGGTACTCCGTTCCCCGATCCGATCCACCCCGGGGAGCGCTGCATCGACGACTCGGATTGCCCGGCGCGAACGCCGGGCAGCTGCAACGCGGGGTTCTGTCGCTGCGCGACCGACGCTGAATGCGCCAACGGTCAGTCCTGCGTCACGCCGCTGGCAGCGACCCCGGGCACCGGGAACGTGTGTCGGGCCACGCATCCCAACTCCGCGCGCTTGTCGGGGATCCGCGTGCTCCGCGAACGTCTCGACCGGTGGACGTCATCGCGCCCGATGTGGAATCAGCACGCCTACTCGGTGTCGAACATCAACGACGATGGAAGCATCCCGCAGACCTCGTCCTGGACGCAGAACTTCTTGCGGACGGACTTGAACAACTATCGGCAGAACGTGCAGGGCGGGCCGAGCTCGGACGATTTCCCCGACATCACGGGGAAGCTGGACCAAGACAATGTATGCGCGACGGTGGGTAGCTCGGTGCAGCTCACTGCCACCGTCTGCAACCGCGGGCTAAAAGCAGTCGGCGCAGACATGCCAGCGACGTTCTATCGAGGCGACCCGATGGACAACGACATCTTGTGCGTCTCCTTCACCAACGGACCTGTGCCGATTGGCGGTTGCCTCGAGGTGAGCTGTGAACTCACGGGCATGGTGAGTGGCGTGGTTTCAATGGTCGTCAACGACGACGGCATGGGCGGTCAAACGACGGTGGAGTGCATCGACCTCAACAACACCGACACCGTCACCGTCGGCTCCTGCGGCCCGCGCTAGTCCCCTGGATCTGTGGTTGCCTAGAAAACTCGCCGGCCGGTGAGCCGCCGGCCGCAAAGCGTCGTTCGCAGCCCAGGAAGATCTGCGCGCATCCAGGCGTATTACGCTCTACAGGGGAACCCAGGAGACGGCCTGGTGTCCCATCCACGCGAGCGCTAGAAAGTCATATCAGGGACCATGAAAGCCGCAGGCCTGTTTCACGAGCAATTCGAACGGTGGGCGCGCCGGGTGCGAGCGCGTCTGGTCATCCGTCGAATGCTCAGTGGAGCCGCAATC
>JAJDAH010000464.1 GCA_029261965.1 Polyangiaceae bacterium | reverse complement strand
GTGGTTCGGCGCGCTCAAGCCTCTTCAGAAGCTCTTTTTCCACACGCCGCTGGTCAACGCGTTCGTCTTCGGCAGCGAGGCCTATCACGACTATTACCGCTGGCCGAAGAAGGACAAGGCGACCTTCGAGCAGTGGAAACGCGACACGCACTGGGGCCGCCTGTTCGGGGCGTACGAGCGCGGCGAGAGCGAGAAGATCACGGGCGCGGCCGAGTCGAGCGCTCCGGCGGCGCCGCCCGGCGAGTGACGGCGCACCGGATGCGCGACGCTGGCGTGGCTGCGCAGCCCGTGCGGACGATTGACCGGCCAATTGGTGTAGCCACTCGGCAAACGTGAGCTCACCGCGACGGACGGGCGTGGACGGTTCGGGCCAATAAAGCCGGACCAAGATCTGCAGCGTGGCCTCGAGAGTTTTCGCCAGGGATGGTTTCGATGGGGACACGACAAGATGTGTTGCAACCCACGGACCAACGGAACTGAACGTCTGTCGAAGGTCGCCAATGAGGGCCCGAACACCCGTGTTTCGGTGGGATTTTCCCATCAGATGGAACGATCCAGTGGACCTGCACGCCTGCAGGTAAGTGTAGGCATTCCGTTGACTTGAATCTGAGCAATGCTCACATTCAAGAACGCTCGGGGTCCCGAGCGACTGGCGATTCGGCTCGCGTTTCCTGTCAAAACAAGAGGTCTCGAAGTCATGAACTCGAAAGTTTTTTCAACTTCGCTGAACACCGTTCATTTGGGCGCTCGAACCGTCGGCGCGGCGCTCCTCGGCCTCGCACTTTTTGCCGGATGTAGCTCTGGAGACGGGGGCAGCAACAACGGTACCGGCAGTTGCTTCGACGACTGCGTCAGGTCGACGGGGAACTTGGCGACGTGCAACGACGTCTGCGGCGGATCCGGCACCGGTGGAGGCACGTTCGGCACCGGCGGGGCGACCGGCACCGGCGGAGGCACCGTGGGCACCGGGGGCGGTGGAGGAATGCCGCAGCCGCCGAACCTCGCCATCGGACAGCAGGTGCCTTGGCCGACGGGCGACTGGACCGTCGTGCCACCGGAGCAGATGAACATGGATCCGGCTCAGATCGAGCTCGCGATGCAATACGCGTTCGGGGGCGACAAGAGCACCCAGAGCGTCGTCATCATTCGCGGCGGCGCGATCGTCGCCGAGCGCTACGCGGACAGCGAGTTCAAGAACAAAGATTCGATGACCGCGAGCTGGTCGATGGCCAAGAGCTTCACTAGCGCGCTCATCGGCATCGCCATAAGCGAGGGCCGCATCCCGAACGTGGACACGCCGCTGAGAGATCTCGGCATCGGCGAGTTCGCGGGGGATCCGCGCGGCGACATTCCGCTTCGGGCGGTGCTGCAGATGCAGTCCGGCCTGTGGTTTCAAGAGGACTACAACGATCTGAGCGCCTGGACACCGGGAGCGCCGCCCACCGTCTTTCAGCTCTCGAGCGAACCTGACTCGTCGGTGGTGCCGTTCCGCCTCCCGATGCATCCGTCGGGGGCGAATGGCCGCTGGTACTACTCGAGCGCCGACACCCAGCTCTTGGGCATAGTCCTCGAGCGGACGACCGGCATGAACGCGACGGCGTACGCGCAGCAGAAGCTCTTCCCGTTCATCGGCATGCACAACGCCCGGTGGTGGCTCGACGGCGCCAACCACAGCTACACCTATTGCTGCATCGACGCCCCGACCCGAGAGTTCGCCAAGTTCGGCCTGCTGTTCCTCCGGGGCGGCAACTGGGACGGCCAGCAAGTCGTCCCGGCCAATTGGGTGACCGAGTCGACGCAAACGAACGCCAGCCACTTTCCCGGCTACGCTTACCAATGGTGGACATCCACCGGCGAGGGCGGTTTGCCACCCGACATGTACTCGGCTCAAGGTCTCGACAGCCAACGCATCTACGTGATCCCGAGCCTCGATCTCGTGGTCGCGAAGAACACGCTCTATTCGACCGACAACGTCGTCGCGCCGGGCCAAGCCGGCGGGTGGATCAACAAGATCCAGCCACGCTTCGGCTACCAGAACGGTACCGGCAGCGTCGGCGCGGCCATCTGGGACGACATTCCGTTCATGGGTCCCATCATCAACTCGATCGAGGGCAGCACCAAGCTCGACGCGGTCTCCGAGTGCACACGCGGAAACCCGCCAGACGTCAATGCCTGCAACCAGATCATCCCGGCGTACATGACCACACCGCAGCAAGGCCAGTGCGTCTGCGATCGATGTGCCGGAGCGTTCCTCGACTGCAACTCCAACCCCGGATGCGCCGAGCTGATTCAGTGCGCCGTTCGCACCGGCTGCGCGTCAGTCAGCACGATCGATTGCGCCACTCCGTGTGCGGAAGAGATCAACAAGTTCGGCGGTGTCGACGGCTGCTCGGTGCAGCTAGCGCTGATTCTTGGCGAGTGCCAGGGCAGCGTGACGGGTCAGGGCTGTCTCTAGCCCAAACGAGCTATTCGCCCTCGCACCCGAGGAGCGATCCCTCCACGCTGTCTCCGCTCGAGCACACCGTCAGGTCATCGAAGCGAAATCTCGTCCCAACATCGTCGGTCGAGAGCGCGGCGTTCGAGGAACAGAGCTCTTCGCCGGCGCGGGGCTCACCGCTCGGCATCGTGACGCGGCCGGTGGCCTTCGTCGTTTGACCGTCCGCCACGAGGCCGGACCACTCGAGGTGCAGCGTCCCTCCGCCGTCGAAGCCGAGATCGTAGCTCGACGGATCGCTCAGTTGCTGAAAGCTGGACGAGCTGAACGAAACCGACGTCGAAATGTTCGTGCCGTCGAGGCTGCCGTCGATCGACACCATGTCCGGCACGCACATCGCCGCGCCGAGGCCGCCGCCGGAACCGGATCCGCCGCCGCCGCAGCCCCAGAGCGCCAAACCGATCCCGAGACCTGCCCACTGCCAAACACGCGACCGCGCCTTCGTGCTCGTCACACCACCCTCATACGCGCGCGCCCCGCCGGACCTTCCTCGCCCGCGCAGACTTCGCCGCTCGCCATCACGCTTTGTCCGGCTACTTCAGTCCGCTGCGTCGCGCAGCACGGCTGGCAGCGCCGACGCGCTGCCGGTGCCAGGCAGGGTGATTCGAACGGTCGTGCCCTCGCTGGAGCTCTCGATGGCGACTTCCCCACCGTGCTGAACGACGACGGAGTGAGTGAGCCACAAACCGAGCCCGGCGCCTGCCCCCGCGGGTTTGCTCGTGGTGAAGGGCTCGAAGACGTGATCGGCGATGGCCGGATCGACGCCGCCGCCAGTATCACGGATTTCGATGACGACCTGATTGTCCGCGTCCACGCGTGCGCGCACGTCGATGAGGTTCTGTCCCTCGGTGTCGGCCGGCAGCGCTTCGATGGCGTTGATGAGCACACTCAAGAAAGCTTGACCGAGGCGGCCCGCATGGCCGCGCACGATCGGTGCCCCCTGATAGTCCTTCGAGAGCTGCCCACGCATTCGAATTTGGTGCGCGACCATCTTGATGGCGCCGTCGAGCAGCACCCGACAGTCCACAGGGCGTCGATCGTTGGGATCCGCCGGTGCAAACGCCTGGAGATCCCTCACGACTCGGGCTACGCGCTCGGCCCCGCTCTTGGCGCGCTCGAGATGCTCTATCAGCACGCGTCCGGTTTCGGCCATGGGGCTGGATTCGGGCATGGCCGCGCTCAGCGCCCGCACCACGTAGTCGATGTCGAAGAGCACGTACGTGAGGGGATTGTTGATTTCGTGTGAGACACCGGCCACCAGCGAGCCCACCGCCGCGAGCCGACCGGTCGTGGCGTACTCGGCAGCGATTCTCTTGAGCTCGGTCGTGTTCCGGATGATCGCGACGACCTGATCCTTGCCGATGGCCGCGAAGCGCGCCTCGTAGTCCTTCAGCCCGCCACCGATCGGCAGTTGGTAAGCCCAGATCTGCGGCAGTCCGGTTTCGAGCACCGCCTCGACATGTTGCATGCACTGCTCGGCGATTTCGGCGGGCATGAGGTCGTGCACGCTCGCCCCCACGATCTTGTCCGCCGGCACGAACAGCTCGTCGAGGTTCGACGCGCGGACTTCCAGAAAAATGCCGCGGCGGTCGAAGCGAAACATGATGTCCGAGGCCGCAGCGATCACGGCGTCCAGCGAGGCGGTGCGGGCGGATACCGGGCTCGGCTCGAGAGCTGGAGCCGCCGGTGAGACCTCGGTCGCCAAGAGCGTGGCTCCGTTGAACGTGCCCTCGGTCAGCATCGGCACGACCCGGACTTCGTACTCGGCGCCATAGCTCGTCACTCGATACTGTTGCTCCGAGCTAGTCTCCCGCGCGCGGGCGAACGCGTCGGCGAACAAATGGTGGTGCTCGGGAGCGAGGTGGTCGAGAGCGCTCGTGCCCTGCACCTCGTCGGGGCTACCCCCCGGACCGCCCCGGTTCACGAACACGATGCGCGCGTTCTCGTCGACGACGAGCACGAACGTGTCCAGACGCGCCAAGGCGCTCTTCAGGCCTCCGATGTCGAGGCGTTCGGTCACGGTGGATGATTGAGTCATGGCTGAGGGGCCCGCGTGGCGGCGCCCCCGAAGTCTTGGGTCGCGGGCCGCCCTTGTAAAGTGAGGGCCTGGCGACTTCGCCCCGCTGGAGCGCGCCGCGGGGAGAGCGGCCCGAGGAATCAGCCCAGTTCGTCGGGGTCGTCGACACTTTCCGTGATGGGCCCCCGGACTCGCGGGGCGGATTGACCAAGCTCCACTTCGCCGCCGTGCACGGTGCCGACGTGCACGTGGGCCTTCACTCGCCCCCCATAGATGTCACCAACGACCAAGTTGACCCAAGAAACGTCGCCACCGCGAATGTCGCCGACGATGACGTTCACGATTTTCACCGTTCCGTCATGGATGGTGCCGTGCAGCGTGCTGATTCGACTCACCTCGCCACCGTGCACGTCCCCCGAGAGCATGTTGACGTTTCTGACTCGACCGTCGTGCACATCGCCGCGGAGCAAGTTGACGGCCACGACACGTCCCCCATACACGTCGGCGTGGAGTCGGTCGACTTTGGAAACGACCCCGTCGTGCACATCCTCGGTCACGACCAGAGCCGCCTTGCCGTCCATGTAGATCGAGACGTGCTCGACTTCGTCCTGGAGCCAA
The DNA here is from genome assembly GCA_029261965.1 of Polyangiaceae bacterium. Lineage (GTDB taxonomy): Bacteria > Myxococcota_A > Polyangia > Polyangiales > Polyangiaceae > JAJDAH01. Next base: position 55,767 of record JAJDAH010000464.1, on the reverse strand, counting down.
TCGGGGAAGGCCGCGACCACACGGCGCGCCGTCTCGGTTTGCAGAAGCAGTTGTACTAGAGCCGCCCAATCAGCCACGATGATTGGGAGCATAAGGCAGATTCCGGACGGACGGGCGCACACGGAGGCAACATCGGCTAGACTGCACGCCGGAGGCGACGATGCGAATCTTGGCGAAGGCGATAGCGCTCGGAGCAGTTGGAGCTCTGGTTTGGGCTTGCGGCAGCTCGGACGGCTCGACCTATGTCGGGTCCTGCAGCCGAGCGTGCAACGAGGCGAAAAAGTGCGACAGCACGATCGACACCGAGACGTGCTCGAACGCCTGTCAAAACGAGCTCGCGGCTGTCGGGCCGAAGCTCAGCAACACTTACCTGAGTGAAGTCGATCAGTGCATCGCAGCGGCCAACTGCGCGGAGCTGGCAGCGCAGTTCGTGCTCAACTCGTGTGATCGGGCGGCGCGAGCGAGCATCGGTGCGAGCAGCCAGGCCACGAGCTACTGCGAAGCTTCGATCGTCGCCGGAGAAGAGTGCTCGCGATTCGCTCTCGGGCAGGGGGCGTGTCTCGAGCTCGTGAAGGTTTTCTCCGACTCGGCGCTCAGCTCCGCGGAGGCGTGTTTCTCGCAGTCCTGCGACCAGCACGCAGCCTGCGTTCTCGCGGAGCTCGGCCTTTCGATGCAAGACGTCGGCTGAGCCAAGGATAGGCATCGCCATCGGGTCGGACACGTCGATGAAGGCGTTGGCGCTCTCGCTGTCGTGCGTGCTCTTGCTGGTGGGTTGCGAGCCGCAGCTGACCGGGAGCGCTCCGGAAGCTCAATCCGCCGCACCGTCTGGTATTTCGACGCCGGGCTCTGGCGACGCGGGACCCAAAGGCGAGGGCAGCCGGGCAGCCGAAGAGCCGGCGCCGGTGGAGAAGCGTATCGTCTACGTGCAGCCCCTCGGGCCCGAGATACCGGACGCGGACGCCAAATTCGTCGAAACGTCGCTCTTGGCTTTCTACGACATGCGCGTCGTTTCGCTTCCACGGATCGCGCTACCGGATTCGACGAGAAACAAACCGAAGACGCGATACCGGGCAGAGAAAATCCTTCGCTTGCTCAAACGAACCATGCCCGACGACGGCTTTCGCATCCTCGGCTTGACCGGCATCGACATCTCGACGAGCAAGGGGAAAGTCGCGGACTGGGGTATTCTCGGACTAGCGACGATCGACGGAGAAGCGTGCGTGATTTCCACGTTTCGCACCAAACGCGGCACCAAAACTGCCGGCGACGCTCGCATTCGGCTCGGCAAGGTGGCGGTGCACGAGATCGGCCACACGCTCGGACAGCCCCATTGCAAGAACACCGGGTGCCTCATGGAGGATGCCCAGGGAACGGTGATGACCACCGACCAGGAGTACGACTTGTGCTCCGACTGCCGCCGGCGCCTGTCCGCCCGCGGCCACGAGCTGGCCGATCCGAGCCTACCGATCCCCTGGCCCGAGCCTTGATGCCCCTCCGGTAGCTCGAGGCGGGCCATTTGCCGCTGTGCAAGCTCCTGAACGGTGTTCAGCCCGTTGAACACATGGGTGTTTCGAGGGTTGAACACCGAACGGAAGAGGCCCTAAAAGCGGGCGTTTTTGCCCTTCCTCCGGTTGGCACGCGGGCTGCACTTGAGAACGCAACCACAACGGAGAATCAGAAAATGTCCGCACCCAAAAGCAGCACCACCGCCCGCACCGCCCGTACCGCCCGTACCGCCCGTACCGCCCTCGCCGCTCTCGCCACCGTCGCCGCCCTCGCCACCGGCTGCGCCAACGGCAGTCCGGAAGCGCCGACCGACGAGGCCATGCCCTACGGCGGTAGCGGGCTCTCGGTGCACGGTTACCACGGGGTGCAAATCGACATCGACGGCACCGTCGGCGCCGGCGAGCAGGCCTCGCTCTGCAAGTACGTCGTCATGCCGGACTACGACTCCGAGGTTCAAGTCTTCCGCCACGCCGCGATCGGCGACCTCGACGGTCTCGTGCTGCACGCCACGAACTTCTCACCGGAGAACTTCGGCGCGGCCGGCATCGACGCTGGTCAGACCTACGACTGCGGCTCGCTCGAGGGCACGCACAACGCGGGCATCGTCTACCACGCTGACGCGACGACCGAAGAGCGCTCGCTCAGCGACGGCAAGGCTTTCTGGATCCCCGCCGGCACCGTGCTCATGGTCCAGCTCGACTTGCACAACACGACGGACATGCCCGTCGACGCCGGAGCGCGTTTGCAACTGAGCAACGCCACCGGGCCGGTCGAGCGGCATCAGGGAGTCTTCATGGCGGATTCAGCGGACGTGGCCGTGAACATGGACGACATCGTGCTCGACGCGAACGTCTGCACGGTTCCGCCGGCCTTCACCGTGGTGGGCATGCTCGACTTCGGACCCGAACGGTCCGTGCGCTTCGAGGCCGACAAAGGCACCGTCAGCAACGCGGGCGCTCGCTGCATGTAGAGGGCAAGAAGACTACGCGCCACACTCTTCGTCGAAAAAGAAAACGTCGACGCATAGAGGCGGAGGGGACGCGGGGGGAGAGGGGGAGAGGGGGAGCGCGGGGGGTGGTCAGGCGGCGAGTGACATCGTCGCCTGACTTTTTTGTGGCTCAGACACCTGTGGCGGCAGGGGAACGGCGCCGGGACGGCGCGCCCGCGAAAGCCGCGAGCACGACCGCGAGGAGCCACGCCCCAGCCTGACGTGTGCCCGACCTCGTGGCGCAGCCCCCCTCGCCCACGGAGTCATCGGGAGCTCCCCGCGGCCCACGGGTGGCGTCCGCCGATTCGACGACAGACACGTCGCCTCGGGCGGCGTCGAAGTCGCATTGTGAGCTCGACCGCTCTTGGCAATGAGTCACCCAGCTGCCTCGGCAATAGGTTTCGTAGGTCGAGCCCTCCGCGCAAGGGAGCGGGGCTGCGACGTCGCGAAAAGAAAACAGCGGCTCGAACGTCGCTCCGGAGTTGCTCGAATGGGCGAAATCCCACGACGCCGCCCCGGCGGTGGCGCAAGCGTAGAGCCCGGTCGGCGCGCGCTCGAGGCAGACGAGCGGCGTGCTCGACATGCGCTCGAAGGTCCCGGTCAACGCCGTAGCGCGCCAGACGCCGAACGCCGCCGGATCCACCACGACGTCGATGGCCACCTCGCGGTCACCTACTCCGACGACGACACCATCGTCGACGAAGACGGCCCCCGCCACCCGTGCGTCCGCCGCAAACACGACCGTCCAAGTCTCGCCGCCGTCGGGGGTGAGCAAAACCGAATCGTCGGCGCGAACACTCGGAGCGATCGCGGCGTCGGGGACTCGCCCCTGAATGCGGATCAGAACGCTCGACGGATCCGCGGGATGAATCTCCGAGAAGTACGCGTTGTGACGCGGTCCCGCGAACGGCACGAGATTCTCCTGCCAGCTGCGACCACGATCGCCCGAGCGATGCAGCGTCGTCACTTCCGAGCCCTTGGAAAGCAAATAGACGACGTCCGAATCCGAGGGCGATATCGCGACTTCGGTCAAATACGGCTCGACCGAAAAGTCGTCGCCGAGCTGGTTCCAACTACGCGCGTCGTCAGAGGAAAGATGCACTTGGTTCAGAAACCCCGGATCCGGGAATCGCTGCGCACCGACGACCGCGAATGCCCGACTCGGCTCGGAGGGATCCACCACCACGTCCGCCATCACCATCGTTCCGAGCGGCCCTTCGGCGGGGAGCCACTGGCAGGCCCCGTCGTAGCTCGTGGACAGTCCGGTGAAGGTGGCCGCTAGGAGCGTACCCGTCTGGGTGATGCCAAAGCTGGGGATCTCGTCGGTTCGATACCCGACCGCTTGCTGGCAGAGAAACCCCCAGCTGCTGCCGCCATCCCGCGAGAGGAAGTTGTGGGTGGTCGTGCGAAGGAGCAAAACTGCGGGGTCGACCGCGGACGAGACGACTGAAAACACCTGCGGCTCGGCAGCGCTGGCGCCCGTGCTCCACGCCCCGACGACGACGCCGGCACCAAGAACGAACGCACGAGCGAGCTTCGGGCGACACACCTCGTTGCTCATTCGAAGGTCACGCCGAGTCCCGCCATCGCCGGGCCCACGGAGCAATTGACCATCGCGGTCGCCGCAGCGGTTGCCGTCACGACGGCGCTGTCCCGCGACTCGCTGTCGAGAGTGACCTGGCCGGGCGGGTCGATGGCCCAAGTACACTCCGGCGAGTACACCCTCTCATCGCTGCTCGTTCGCGCGAGCGCGTCGACGAAGTAGGGCTGACCGACGACGGCGGCGCCCTCACCGCTCAACGTGATCGCGGAAACGGCGTCTGCGGTCACGACGGAGAGCGGCACGCTCACCGACGCCCCGCTCACCGCACGAGCTTCGAGCACGCCGTCGCCCTGTCGAGCAGCCCCGACGACTACGGACTCTTGGCCTTCTACCTGACCCGAGAGACTGATCGTCGTGTACGCGTCGACGAGCGAAACCCCGGTCGCGTCGAGTCCGCCGCCGAGCGAGTAGTCGACGCTCCCGACGCCGAACATCGGGCAGCCGTTGGCATCGAAGGTGTCGACGTCCACCTGGACGGCGCCGCCGTTCATCACCGTGAGAGTGTCGCCGAAGTCTGGGCCGACCACTTCGACTCGAGCTACCGGCTGCACGTCGAGCTCGACGTAGTCGATCAAGACCCCGGCCAAGTCCCGAAGCTCGAGCACCGCGGTGCCCGATCGTTTCGTCTCGACCGTGACGTTGTCCGCGTCGCCGGTGAACGTGAACTCGGCGATCTCGGGAGTCGGAGTACTGACGACGAATTCCGGCAGCTGAGCGCGATTGAAGACCAAGATCTCGTGCCGCGACCGCTCGGCGATTGGCTCCTCTACGCCGCCGCAATCCAAGAGGCACGTGAAGTCGCCATCGAAGTGCGCAAAGCGCGCGCGATCGAACACCCCCGGGGTCGTGCGACTGCTCCGAGCACACGTCGTATCCTCGTCCGCGCCGGAAGTGCAGCCCAGCGTCAGACTGGCGATGGCAGCCCCCAGCACTTTGGCCGCGATCCGTCGCATCCCCGTCACCGAGCGATCATAGCCGCTCCCGAGGCACGAGGCTAAACGCCGAGCGATGCTCAGCGCTTGCCGGCTCGAGGTTGCGTCACCCGGCGCGTCAAACCGACCACGTGCAGGGGTTGGTCCGATTCCCGGAACTTCACGGTGGCACCGATGGGCACGCCGACCTCTTTGTAGGGCCCGTCGAGATAGAGCGCCGCGCGGATCTTGCTGTGCACGGCAACGCTCTGCCCCTCGTCGATGAGCACCCGCAGCAGTCGATAGGGGCGTCCATTCGCCTCGTAGGGCTCGCGGACGATGAGCTGGAGCTTTCGCGAGGTGAGCGGAAGAATGCGACCACCCGCCGAGCGGATCGCGGCGGTCGATCCGGCGGCCGGTCCGACCCAGATCCCGCTCGATCGTTGCTCTTCGCTGCGGCGCCCCACTTTGATGATGTACCGAGAGGTCGCGGCAGGCGAAGCGTGGCTGAAGAGCGCGTCGTTCAACACCCGTCGCGATCGCACGCGGCCATCCACTTCGACCTGCATCCTCGAGAGCTTGACGCTCTTGGCCTTGCCTTCGAGCGACCTGACGAGCTTCTGGTGAACGTTCGACGGCCTCGCCGCGCTGAAAAAACCAACGCTGTGCTTTGGAGAGCTGTTGACGCCCAGAATCGGTACGTCGTCGACGTTGTGAGAGGCCGCGAGCAGCGTCCCGTCCCCACCGACGCTGACCACCAGCTCCGCATCGCTCGTGTCGAACGTGACGTGGGCGTCCTGGATCAGCACCGTGCGCGCGCCCAGTTTTTCGAGGGACTCGAGCACGGTCTCGATGGTGCGACGGTTTTCGTCGTGGGCAGCTTTCCAGCGGGCGACGCTCGGATCCCGGCGCTTGAACAGCATGCGCACACGCGGATCGGCCTCTTCTTCGACGTAGCGGTCCCACGCCGAGCGCTTGGCGACGACGACGACTCGCGGTCCGTTCATCGGTCGAGCTCCGCGAGTCGACGCAAGCCGAGCTCGGTTTTCGAATCCTCGATGATTCCTCTGCGGCAGAGTTCGAGGGCTTCGCCGACGGGGAGGTCCACGATTGCGGCACCCACTTCGAGCGCGCTCCCGTCGAGCACCGGCTCCCCTCGACGGGTGGGGTCGACTTCGACCTCGAAAAAAAAGTGCCGCTCGGCCAGCACACCCGGGGTGGGAAACGTCGACGGCCCGAGCGCTCGCACCCGGTCGACGTCCACCTCGAACCCGAGCTCCTCGTGAAGCTCGCGGCGCGCGGTTTGCGGGGCGCCGCCTGGGCGATTCTCGTCGGGCTCCACCAGTCCAGCCGGCAGCTCCCAGAGGCTGCCCGTGTGAGGGGCTTCGTGGGTCGCAAAAGCCGACCTCGAAGCGACCGGCGGGCGAACAGCGCTCCGGAGGTAGACGTGACGAACCCCTTCCGAGGTCCGAAAGTGGGCCGCGATCACCGCAGCGTCGAGGGCGCGACGACCGACCTCGTCGTAAACAAAAGGCTCACTGGTCTGCCCGGAGGGATAGTGAGCCAAGTATCGGCGACGGATCACCCGCAGAAAACCCTCCGCACGACCATCGAGCTCACCGGTGCTCTGGAGCCGAATCGCGGGAATTTCGGGGATTCTCTCGTTGGGCATCGTTCGGGTCGCTGCCGCCGAGCCACCGAGCTTGCTCGAATCGGGGCGAAAAGCTACATCGGGCGGCGCTAAGGAGGGACGATAGCGATGATCCGTTCCGTGTTGAAGGCTGCGCTCCTGTCCGCCGCGACCATCGCGGCGCTCGTTCCGACCTCACCCGCGCAAGCACAAAAGAAGCCCAAGGAAGAAGCTCCCGCCAAGCTCGACCTCGACCGGCTGAAGAAGCAGCTGGAAAGCAGCCAACCGGCGGAGATCCGGGCGGCGGTCGCGACCATCCAGGCGGCGGGCGACGGAGGAAAAGCCGCGGCTCCACTGCTCGAGGCCTTCCTCGGCCGGGGCAGCACGGCGGAGCTATTGAGCCTCGTGCTCAAGACCACTGGCAGTCTTCGACAGATCTCGTCGAGCCAGGCCATCGCGCCCTACGCACGCCATCGCATCTCGAAGGTTCGCCGCGAAGCCGTCAAAGCGCTGTTGAAGACCAAGGGCCCGGTTGCCGTCCGGGCGCTCCGGCGCGCCCTCAGAAGCAAAGACGCCTTGGTGCGCGGCGTGGCCGCCAGCGGCCTCGGCGAGCTCGGCGCCAAAGAGGCGCTTCCGGATCTGTTCGTAGCTTTCGACCACCGCGTGCACGAAGCCGCGACGTCAATCGGACAGATGTGTGCTCCGGCGGACTGCGAGAAGTTCCTCGACCGCCTCACGCGGTTTCCGTTCGACGTCATGTCCGGCGGTCTCGACCAAATCTTGTTCCGCTCGCCCAAGGAGCTCGACGACGGCGAGAAGATGAAAATCGTAGGTCGCTTGCGCGAGCTCGGCACGGTCGAAGCGGGAACGTTCCTCGCGGACGTCGCCGAGCGTTGGCCCGACGACTGGAGCGCCGACGTCAAGAAGGCGATCCAACAGGCCGCCAAGCAGTCCGGCGGCGGAGGCGAGAATTGATGCGAGCGCGAAGAGTCGCCACGTTCGGACTTTTGGCGGTCGCGTGCGGGGCGAGCGGACCCATAGGCAAGCCGTTCAACACGCAGTGGGAAAACGACGGCGGTAAATCGATCAGCGACGTCCAAAAGCGCGTCGCGGGAGCCAAGCTTCCTCCGGGCCCCGGCGTCGCCGTCGGTGTGACGTCGACGGGGCTCGTCGGCGCGACGCTCGATGGATCGGCCAAGTGGACGCACGACGGCAAGGTCGATGCCCGGCCCGTCATCACCGGGCAGGTGGTCGTCGCCACGACGGGCTCCGAGCTCTTCGCCCTCGACGCCAAAAGCGGCAAGAAACTCTGGCGGACGTCGTCCAAACTCGCCCTCCGGGGGGCCGGCGACGACGGCAAGGTGACCGTCGTCAGTCTGGGTGCTCGAGCCGGCGGCGGCAGCAAGTTCATCGCGATCGACCGCGGAGGCAGCGACGTCCGTAGCTTCGAGCCCGACCCGGAGATCGGAGCGCCCGGCGTCCTCGGCGGCGTCGCGTTCATCCCTTGGGGCAACCAGTACGTCAGCGCCATCGAGCTCAGCTCGGGCGACGAGATCGGGCGGTTGCTCCTGCGCGACAAGGTGAGTCGGGCCATCAATCTCGGCGGTCACCTCTATCTCGGCGAGCTCAGCGTGGTGCGCTTCGACGAAAAGATCGCCCAGGCGGTAAACAACCAGGGCACGAGACTGACGTTGCCCAAGCGAGAGTTCCCGGGCGAACCGCTGTGGCTCGGCTACGGCGCGACCGTCGCTCCGACGCAATCGAGCGCGCGCGACAGCGTGCGTTACTACGCGGCTCCCGCCGCTGACGGAGCCTCCTTCGATTCCAACCGTTTCGCCGCCACCTACTTCCGCGTCGCCATCGGCCTCGAGTCCAAAACCGGCGAGCTCGAATGGGTGCGCACGCTCCCGCACAGTCTCATCGGCGGCGCCGGAGCGACCGGCGGTTTCGCGCTCTGCGACACCGCAGGGGAAGTGTGGCTGCTCGACGCCAAAACCGGCGCCATGGGTGGCAAGGTGAAGCTCGGCTCGAAGGTCGACTCCTGCGTCGTGCAGGGCGGCGCTTTCACGGTGAAGGCCAATGAAGCGCCAGCGGCGCTCGGAGAGCAAATCTCCAAGGCCATCCGTCTCCGCATGCCTCAAATGGTCGCCGCCCAGCAGTTCTTGCTCGGCGCCCTCGTGGACGTGGAAGATCCCGCGGTCACCGGCCTGTTGATCGAGCTGTTGAGCGATCCTCAGACCGTGCCGGCGCTGACGGACGCCGCGAGCAGCCTGTTGGCCAAGAGGCGAAACGGCGAGAGCTACATGCTCGGCGCCCTCGGCAAGCACTACGACTTTCTGTCCGACGTCGAGCGGCCGCCGCCGGTAGGCCCGCTCGCCGAAGCGTTGGCCGCCATGGAAGAAAAGCGGGCAGCGCCGATGCTCGCCGAGCACCTGAACGATCCGGCCAATTCCCCCGCCGCCATCCTCAAGATCGCCAAGGCGCTGAGCTCGCTCGCGACCACCGCGGAGGTCGAGCATCTGAGAATCTTCTTCGCCCTGTACCGGGCAACGGCCGATCAAGAAGAGCTCGTCGAGGCGGTAGTCCTCGTCGGTGAAGCGTTGGCGCGGCTGGGCGGGACCGAAGGAAAAGACGCCGTCGAACGCGCCAAGACCGACCCGCTGACGAACCCCGAGGTGAAAGAGGGTCTGCGCGGCGTCAAGATCAAGCGCAAGCGCACCGGCGGAGCAGAGTCGACTCCCGCCGAGTGAGCGCGCCCAGCAGGTAGCAGCCGTTTTTCAACGGCCCGCGAAAGACGGGCGCTGAGGCCACGGGCCGCACGCCAGACCGTGGGGGAGCCCCCTCAGAGCGAACAGCAGGTGTCGCAACCCTGGTAGCAAGGGCCGGTGCAGGGCTCGGGGTAATTCAGACAATCGATGTTGCACTTCTGATAGCAACCCATGCACGAGCCGCAGGGCGGGCGAGAGCCACCAGTGCCGCCGTTGCCACCACCGCCGCTGCCTCCGCTGCCCCCGCCGCGGGGCAGCTCGTAGCTCGCGGAGTCCACTGTCGTCGTGCCCGGGATCGCGCAACAGAACTTGGCGCACGGGTCACCGATGCAATCGGTTTCGAGCCACGCCTCGCGGGTCGAGCCACCCTCCCGAACCTCGAAGGTGCAGCCCCCGCACTCGTACTTGTCCGGGAACGTGCGCGTGCAATCGTGGCCCACCTCGACCGGCGTGCACGGCTGGCCGTCGACCATTTCGACGAGTCGTTCGCTGTTCACCGACACGCTGACCGACGCCACGGCTTCGGTGCAGAGCCCCAACGAGTCGATTTTCCGAGCGTCGAGCGACCCGGAAACGAGCTCGCAACTCTGAATAGGCGCCGGGCTCGCGCCGCCAGTACCTGGCTCGGTTCCGCCCGATCCCCCGGCCGCCGCAGCTCCGCCACCTTGGCCCGCGCCGCCGCTGCCGGAGCTGCCGCCATTGGCCGCCGCGCCGGCGCCGGAACCGCCGCCGCCGAAGGCGCGGTCGCACACGCCGCCGGAACAGGTGAGACCGGGGTCGCACGCTCCCCCGGGAGTGCACTCGCAGCCCAGCGAACCGACGAAACAACTCGAATCGCCGCCAGCGACACAACCGCCGGCCGCCAGCGAGCCGACGAAGGCCGCTGCCAGCGCCAAACACAGCCTGACCGCTCCGTACCTTGGGTCACGCGCACGATCCATCTCGTCCTCCATGTCGCCCCCAAAGCGGTACTGCCTCCGGGCGACCCTCGCCATGGTCATTTGGTCGAGAGCGGAGCGCGGCGCCCGGAAAAACGCGGCGCCCGCACGAACGCGGTGCCCAGGCGAACGCGGGCACGGGCACGGGCAACGACTCTCAGGAAGTACTTTTTGCCTGAAGCAAGCGAATCAGCGCAGCTTGCGACTCGACATGGAGCTTTTTCATGGCCCGAGCCAGCTGCGTCTTGACGGAAGAGTTCGAGACACCGAGGGCATACGCCGTCTCTTTCGTAGAGTGGCCGAGCAAAGTGTAGCCGACGACTTGTCGTTCACGATTGCTGAGGGCTTGCGGATCTTGCGCCAGAGGCTCGTTCTGTCGGGCAAGGATGAGCCGCCGCCCGTCGGAGTCGAAGTGCTCGACGATACTCCAGGTTCCTTCGATGAGACCACGCCACACCTCCAAAGCCTCGTCGGGCGACTCTCGCCGCAGTCTCCCGCGCGCCCGGTCCATCGCCTTGACGCCGTCGCGAAGCACTTCGGCCGTGTCGCGGTCTCGAGCATCGGCCGCCGCGTGCAACAGCTTTCCCGTCGCGTCGAAAACCGCGTCCGAGGTGTGCGGCAGGTCGGCGATGGCGCGGGAGGCATCGGCCTCGGCTCGAAGGCGCGCCCGCAGTCGATGCCCCGCGGCGACGTGAGTGGCTATTCGTGTCCACAGGCGGCTGTCCGCCGCGGAAGGGGCGGCGTACTCGCTCACGGGCGTGCACAAGGTGACGCCGACCTGACCCGGGTCGACCGCACGCACGGTCATCTGATCGACGACGCCGAGCGCACCACACATCGCCTGCATGGCCGGGTGCGCTTCGAGCTGCTCTCCAAGCCCGAGCCGCTCGCTGATCGGCGCGTACTGCTTGGTCGCGCTGTACATCCGCCAAACCAAATCCGGTCCGAGAAGCTGGTGCCATTTGACGACGAGCTCTGGCATGACCAACGCGTCGCCCAGGCGAACCACACCCCAGATGCGGAACGCTTGGGGGTTCGTCGCATCGAAACGAAATCCGTAGACACCGAGACCACGATTGAAGTGCGGCTCGGAGGTCGTCAGCACGCGCTCGAGCCAAGAGTCGTCGTCAGACTCCAGGCTGTAGGCCGCTTCGACGATATCGACGAGATCCGGTTTCGAGCTCACTGCGCGCCACCTCCCGACCCGAAGGGTAGTACCCGAGCCCCGAAGCTCGTACCGGGGTCGCATACCCCCGAGAAAGTAGCCGCAAGCCCACCCGAGGGTGGATCAGGCCTGCGCGCTCACCGCTGCTCGGGGCGGCTCACGGGCGGCTCTTGCGCCCGGCACCGCGGCGTCGGCTTCGGCGTATTTGCTCTGCGCCAGCTCGGCGCGAGCCTGCGCGGCCTTCTTCGAGGCCGTGGCGGCGACTTGTCGATCGGCGGAGCTCGGCTCTGCGGGGGCGAGCGCCGCCTGACGAACGATGTCCATCTTGCGGATGGTCGCGCCGGGGTCGCCGCTCACCTCGGAGACGTCGATGGGAACGTGGCCCCCAACGGCGTAGCGCTTGTGGTCGGGACCGCGTTGGTAGTCGTAGTGAATCGAACCGGCGTAGGCGCCACCGGCGGACTTGTGAGCTTGCTCGTGCGAGCGAACTTCACGGTCTCTGTTCTTTAACTCGCGAACCTGTTGCTGCTCGCTCTCGCTGAGCTCAGGCGCGCCGGAGGCGGCACGCGCATCCGTCTTCGCGCCAGGGGCCTCCCCCGCTTCGGGTTTCGCTGACGCGGCCGCCTTCGCCCGCGCCTCGGCGCCGATGGTGACGACGGCCGCGGGCGTGCTTTCCTTCGGCGCGTTTTTCGCTGAGGGCTGGCGAGCAGCGACGCCGAAGCTCGCCTCGCCAAGCCGCACGATGGAAACGCTCGGACTGATGAGCAGCGTGCCTCTGAGCTCTCGCGCGTGCATGGGGATTGGCTCCCAACGCGGAAAGTGCGGGACCCGGTCGGATGAACGGTCCTGCGCTCCGAAACACGAGTCAATTCTTCAGAAAAGAGCTCGACCCGCGCGCGAGCAGATCTGCTGACGTGCTTAGCTAGTCAGCTAGTCCTCGACTCGAAGGCGCGCCCGAGGTTTCTCGGAGCTCGGGCCGTTGGTCTCACCATCGCCAGCTTCGTCGCTGGCCTCGGCCGGCGAGGCCTCGTCAGGAGAACCCTCGTCAGGAGAAGCCTTCGGCGACGCTTCGGCCACGGGGGCTTCGGCAGCGGGGGTCTCTGACGGAGCAGGAGGCTCCGGCGTCTTGCCGTCTCCTTCTCTGACCACGCTCTCGAGCTTTTCGGCAACTCGGTTTACTGCGCTCATGAACTCGCGGCCGGCCTCTTCGGCGAACGCCTCGAGCTTCTGGGGGTTGAGATGCTTCGCCGCCTTTCGACCGAAGTCTTCGACCGCCGTGCGATCCACGTTCTCGAGCCGCTCGCTCGCGCGATGGCTCATCTCGGTGACCTTCGATTCGACCTTCGCGACGTCGACCTTTTTCACGGCCTTGCGCGCCGCGCGAAACATGAGGCCGAGCCCATGGGTCAAGTCGTCGGTAGCACTGTGGCTCTCGCGGTCGTCGGACATTCCCGTCAAGATGGCCACTCGGGCGGCGCGCGCAAGGGGCCGGATGCGCAGGTATTCGGCCCGCGTTCGGCCCGCGTTCGGCCCGCGGAAAAACCTGCACAGTCCCGCTCTACAGCGACGCTACGTCGCGAAACCCGAGTCCGCACACGCACCGCGGCGGCCCATTCATGGGATGCTCGCAGCGGGAAAAATGGGCGAACGGTTCGACTTCGTCGTCGTCGGCAGCGGTTTCGGGGGGAGTGTCTCCGCTCTGCGTCTAGCCGAGAAAGGCTACCGGGTGCTGGTGCTCGAGCAGGGTCACCGCGTCGATCGCGCTCGCATCGAGGCGGCAGACGAGAGCGCCCGCTCTTTCCTTTGGGAGCCCGCGCTCGGCATGTACGGCTACTTCGTGCAACATCTCTTCCGTCATGTGGGCATCGTCGGGGGCGTCGGCGTCGGCGGCGGCAGCATCGTCTACGGCGCCGTGCTGCTCGAACCCAAGCCGGGGTTCTTTCGCGACCACGCGTGGGCGAAGCTCGGCGTCGACTGGGAAACCGAGCTCGAACCTCACTACCGGACGGCAGAAAAAATGCTCGGTCGCGTCACCACGCCGACGCTCGGCACCATGGACGGTTACCTACGGAAGACCGCCAGCGCCATGGGTGCCGAAGACACCTTCGGGCCCACGCCAAACGCCATCTACTTCGGTGAGCCCGGCATCGAACGTAGCGATCCGTTTTTCGATGGTCGCGGGCCCGCGCGCACTGGTTGTGTCGGCTGCGGCCGCTGCCTCACCGGTTGTCCGCACCGGTCGAAAAACACGCTCGATCTGACGTACCTGCATCTCGCCGAAAAGCTGGGTGCGGAGGTGCGACCGCTGCACCGCCTCGAACGACTGTCGCGAGCCGACGGCGGCACCTACCAACTCGAGTGCGTCGACCCGACAACCGGCGCGGCGCAGCCACCGGTGGAGGCGGCAGAGGTCGTGCTCGCCGCTGGTGTCGTCGGCACGCTCGAAATCCTCTTCCGGGCGCGCGACGATCACCGGACGCTGCCGGAGATTTCGCCGGTGCTCGGTCGAGCCGTCCGCACGAACAGCGAAGCCATCGTGGGGGTCCTACACGACGATCCCCCCGAAGATCTGGCCCAGGGCAGCTCGATCTCGTCGCACTTCTACGTAGGCACCGACACCCACATCACCCAGAACCGCTTCGGGCCTCCGTACGACATCCTCCGGTTTCAATCGACACCCATGATCGACGACCCCGTACCGTGGCGACGCGCGCTTCGCACGTTCATCGCGATGTTGCTCAGCCCAGTGCGAACGCTTCGTACACTTTTCATGACCGGTTGGCATCGACGGGTCAGCGTGCTCACGGTCATGCAGCACGTCGATAGCGAGCTCGAAATCCGCTTCGGCCGGAGCGTGCTCTCGCCATTTCGGAAGAAGCTGCGCTCCGCCGTGCACGCTGGCCGTCGTCCCCCGAGCTACCTGCCGGTCGCCAACCGCGCCGCGCGGGAGTTCGCCAAGGCGTCGGGCGGCACGCCATTCAGCACCGGCCCCGAAAGCCTCGGCAACCTGTCGGTCACGGCCCACGTGCTCGGCGGGTGCACGATGGGACGGAGGCCGGACGAAGGGGTCATCGACGCGGATCATCGAGTGTTCGGCTGCCCGGGTCTCTACGTCGTGGACGGCTCGGCGGTCTCGGCCAACGTCGGCGTCAACCCGAGCCTGACGATCACGGCCCTGGCCGAGCGGTGCATGAGTCGGATCGAACCCGCGCCCGGCTCCGCCGAGCTAGGCTCCGCGGACCGATGAAAGCCGCTCGCCACCCCGAGACCTTCGCCGCTCAAGCCCTCGGTTGGACCGAGCCCACGCATCGGGCGCTCGTTCCGCCGATTCACCCGTCGGCGCCGTACGAACGCGACGACACCGGCGCCTATCCCGGCGGTCACTCCTACACCCGCGACCAGAATCCCACCTACGACCAAGTCGAGGCCCTGCTCGCCGAGCTCGAGGGCGGCAAGGGCTCGCTCGTGTTCGCCTCGGGCATGGCCGCGGCGACAACGGTGTTCGAAACCCTCTGCCCGGGCGATCACGTCATCGCGCCTTCGATGATGTACTGGACCATCCGCGGTTGGCTCCGAGACCTCGCCGACCGCGGTCGCATCGAGCTCGACTTCGTCGAAAACGGAAATCTCGAGGCGCTCGAGCAAAACATTCGCCCTGGCAAGACTCGACTTGTGTGGGTGGAGACGCCGGCAAACCCCACCCTCGCCATCACCGACATCCGCGCAACCGCCGACATCGCGCACGCCGCCGGGGCACGCGTCGTTTGCGACAGCACGCTGTCGACCCCAGTGCTGACGAAACCACTCGAACTCGGGGCAGACCTTGTGATGCACTCGGCGACCAAACAGCTCAACGGACACTCCGATGTGCTCGCCGGCGCGCTCGTGACCAAAAACGAGGACGAAGTTTGGGAGCGAGCTCGACACGAGCGCGGCTACCGCGGCGCGGTGCTCGGTCCGTTCGAGGCGTGGTTGCTTCTGCGGGGACTGCGCACCTTGTTTCTCCGCGTGCGTGCGAGCGCCGCCAACGCTCAGCTCATCGCCGAGCGGCTCGCGGGTCACACGAGCGTGGCGGAGGTCATGTACCCGGGGCTCGAGTCGCACCCCGGCCACGAGCTCGCGCGAAAACAGATGAACGGCGGTTTCGGGCCGATGGTTTCGTTTCGCCCCACCGGCGGAGCGGCCGCGGCGCGCTCCGTGGTTTCGAAGCTCGAGCTCTTTCGCAACGCCACATCACTCGGTGGAGTGGAAAGTCTGGTCGAGCACCGCGCTCCGGTGGAAGGCCCGGGAACGCCGGTCCCGCCCGACCTGCTCCGGCTGTCGATCGGCATCGAGCACGCCGAAGATCTCTTGGCAGATCTCGAGCGCGCGCTCGGGTGAGAACGCGGGCTCGCGTCAGCTACCGTCAGCTTCCCTGCACGCCGTCGGGCTCGCAGATGGTCGCCGCGCTCTGTGAATCCGCACAGTCGATGAGGTTCGACTCGGTGCCGACAGTGGGGCCGGTGCACGTGCTCGAGGAGATCCGCGGGCCGCAACCCATGTTGCTCGAACAGTCACTCCCACCACCGCCGCAGATGTTCGAATCGTAGAGCAGCTCGGTCACCATTCCGGACGAGTCACCGACCCAACCGCGAATGACGATCGAGTCCGTGCCCTGTAGCGACCGCGAAACCCGAAACGCGCGACCGGCGGCGAGCGCCTCTTCGATGCACTGCCGTGCGGCTGTCGGATCTTCCTCGATGGCGAGCGTGCCGCAGTCCTTCGCCCGAGCTCCGGCGAGCGCCGGGAGCTGCGTGGGCAGGTTGCAGTCGTCGCAGCTGACCGGACCTCCGCCCGACTCCTCGGTCTCGCAGACGATCTGTTCTGGAAACGACTCGAGAACGGCGCAGCCCTTTTGGCCGCCACAGAGCTTTTCGCACGCCTCGGTGGGGTCGATGCAGATGGCGGTCATGCAGCCGGCGACCGACGCGCAGTTGCCGCTCGCGCACGGCGTGTCGACGGAGCAGCCGGCGTACGTCGCACACTCTTCGGTGGTGAACGGCGAACCCGACGAGCTCGACCCGCCGTCGCTCGATCCTCCACAAGCCAGAGCGGTCGCGCCAACCAGAACAAAAATGACCGAGAGCTTTCGCCGATTCATGAACGTCCTCCGCCAATGGTCATAGCAACCGACATGCCACGTGCTCGGTCGGGTGACTCAGCATTTTTCACTAAAAACAACGGCTTCGGGCCTCAGGCTAGCGGCACACCTCGGCGCAGTCTCGGCCAACCCTGTCAGGGTCGGCGACGCCGGACGCCCGGCAAACGCCTGGGTACATGGGCCGCGCTGGCATCGGTATTGCTTAGATGCCCCGCGCGATGCATGACTTTAACTTCATGAAAACTCGACTCGCTCTCGTTTCCGTCTCCGCCCTGCTCGCGGTGGCTGCATGCTCGGCGGCCTCAGGGGAACGAGGCGAGCTGATGGGCACCGGGGCGACGGCCGGAACCGGAGCGATGCCGGGAGCTGGCGGCGCGGTGGGTGGCGGCAACGCGCCCGGCACTGGCGGAGGCCCCGGCACCGGCGGCGGCGGCGTGGCGCTTCCGGACGGCGGCGGAGGCGGACTCGATCCCGACGCCGCCTGCGAAGGCGTGGCCCAGCAGGCCGAGGATCGCTTTCAACCGGTCGACATCATCTGGGCGATCGACACCTCCGGCAGCATGATCGAAGAGGCGCTGGCGGTTCAGAACAACATCAACGCCTTCAGCCAGCAGATCGTGGCGAGCGGCATCGACGTGCATGTCGTCATGCTCGCCGGCTATCAGTTCCTGATTTTACCGGGGATCTGCGTACCACCGCCGCTCGGCTCGGGCTTTTGCCCACCCAACGGAACCGACACGAATTTCCCCAACTTCCTGCACCACTCGAACTCGTTCGTCGACAGCACCGACGCGGCCGTCATCCTCGTCAGCCGCTTTCCAGACTACCTCGGCATGCTTCGACCGAACGCGCTCAAGCACGTCGTGGTCGTGACCGACGACGACTCGCGCTCGGATCCGTCGGGCAACAGCACCGGCAATCCCGGGCCCTACGACGGCGATTCGGACCGGTTCATCGCCGACTTCACGGCCCTCGACCCGATGTTGCGGGATCCAGCGACTGGCGGGCCGAACTGGAAAATGAGCGGGATTTATTCGTTCACCCAGTGCCCCAACGCCGCCCGGATCGGCACGGTATGGAAGGACATTATCGACAAAACCGGAGGGGTCCACGGCGACATTTGCAGCTGCCCGCCAGGCCAGCCGGTGCCGTGCGGGCAGACTTTCCAGGCCGTCTTCAACGAGCTGGCCACCAAGATCCAGCAGGCCGCGATACCACTCGATTGCGAGTGGGGGATCCCACCGGCGCCCGCCGGCCAGACGCTCGATCCCACCCGAGTCAACGTCGACTTGACCGATCAGGGGCAAGGCACGCGCACCACCATCTACAACGTCGACTCGGAAGCTGCGTGCGATGCCACCCTCGGGGGCTGGTACTACGACGACCCCAACGCCCCGAGCCGAGTCATCGCTTGCCCGGCCAGCTGTTCGGAAATCAAGAGCGTCCCACAAGGTCGCATCGACATCGCCTTCGGGTGCGCAACGATCCAGATCCCTCGCTAGCCACCAGGAAAACGTCCACTGTGGCCGGACACCGTCCAGGCCGAGTGGACGTTTGTCCTCCCCCTCGCAGCTAGAGCGAGCCGCCCTCGAGGCCGTCGCAGGTGCCGACGAACGGGATGCCGCCCTGGTTGAACGCATAGGTGATGAGTCCGACGTAGACCTGGGGGCCGTATGCGGGAGCCGTACTGGGGAGCGTGCCGGTGCCGCGATACAGGTTCCAGTTGTCCGCCTGCACGCCGGGCTGCGGATTCGGCACCTGCCAGTACACGGTGAGCTGGCGCGCCGCGCTCCCAGCTATGCGAATGTCCGCGCGGCCGGCGGGCAGCACGTCCGCGCCGTCGTCGTTGACCGACGAGCTGCCGTTCACGGTGTTCTTGCCCTCGATGGTGAAGTGCGTCGAGCCCCGATGTCCAACGACGACGTGCGAAGAATTGATCGAATCGAAGTCGCTCGCGTGCACTTGAACACCGGCGAAGATGAACGGATCGCCGGCGGTAGGCGGCGCGATCTGCGAGGCTGCCTGTGTCCCGATCCCGATGTTGCGGGCGACGATGTCGAACGGGAAGCTCAGGAGCTTCGCGTCGATCCTTCCCTGGTCGGTGTGAAAGTGCAGGGTGATGTTGTTCGTGTTGTCGACCAGGTTCGCTCGGTAACGGCCGCCAACCCGCGCGACGCCGGGCAGCGACGAGGCGTTGTTGGTCGTGTAGCCGAGCAAAGGCCCGTCGCCAGCAAAGTCGTCGGCAAAACTTCCCGGAGTGCCGGCGCTTCCTCCGGCGCCCGCGGCGCCACCTGTAGATGGCGAGCCCGCCGCGCCGCCCGCGCCTGGTGAGCCCGCCGCGCCGCCGGTGCCCGCGCCGGCGCTACCGCTCGTGCCGCCAGTGGCGGGGGAGCCGCCGCTGCTGCTCGTGCCGCCGCTGCCGCTCGTGCCGCCGCTGCTGCTCGTGCCGCCGCTGCCGCTCGTGCCGCCGCTGCCGCTCGTGCCGCCGCTGCCGCTCATGCCGCCGCTGCCGCTCATGCCGCCGCTGCCGCTCGTGCCGCCGCTGCCGCTCGTGCCGCCGCTGCCGCTAGAGCACGAAAGAGCAAATCCAGCAGCTAGCGCGGTCCACGCGATCCATTTCATGAGTTTCAAGTCCCTTCCAAGAGCGCAGAGGCGGCAGATCCTACGCGAAGTTCTGGGGCGCTGCAGCGGGGAGCGCGGCGGACTGGCGGCCGCCGCGGAGTTACCGATATATCCCCCGCCCCATTCCCACCGCGAGCCCCACGCCCAGCTCCACTGCGGCTTCGCACCGCGTCACATCCACGACGGCCCCGGCCATCTGCAGCTCGACCTCCGAATCTCCGCCGCTCACCAGCACGGGACTCACTCGAAACAGCAACGCCACCGTCCTCTCGTCGAACGCCTGTTCGACCTTGCCCGGGTTGCTGCCGAACGCCGAGTACTCCCCCAAATCCAATCCCTCGATACGCGCCAGGTCTGAACCTGCGTCTTCTTCGTTCTGCACGACGTCGAACCTCGGCGCTCGCCCACCCGCGAGCTCGGCGCGCACCCGCGTGACGCCCTCACCCCGAACCTCGCACGTCTCCACGGTCACCTTGGCCCCGGCGTGCTGCGCCGCGAGCCGGGCGAAATCCGGCGCCACTCGCGCTAGCCGGCCGTCGTACTTTTTGGCGAGAGGCTTCCACGCTTTGAGCACGGCGGCGCGACTGTCGGCGAAAACCAAGGAGACCTTGACGGCGCTCAACAGCTCGGCTGCGTGCTCGATCAGATTCTCCCGAACCAGAATTGCCTCGCCGTTCTCGATCTGGAGCTTGAAGTCCTTCAGTCGCCGAATTTTTCGGCGAACCGCCTCGTTCAGCCAAAGCGTCGCCCAACCGGGATGGTCACTCTTGATGATGTACTTCTCGTCGAACGCCACATCGCCGATGGCCACGTCCTGAAACCCAACAGCCCGGGCCAGCCCACTGAACAACCCGGCCTCGGTCACCGTGAGCCGACTATCCGGCGCCGTCGTCGCTTCGGTCGTGATGCGCGTGTGCGTCTGACGGTTCTTGCCCGACCCGGTATCGAAATGGTCCACCACGACGCGGCGCCCCCCGACTGTCGCCACGATGCGCCGCGGATCTCCAGCCAGCACCCACGCCGCCCTCTCCGGCGTGTAGCTCCCGTCGAGTTTGTCCGCCACCTCGAGCCAAGCCGCATCGACGCGCTGTCCTTGCCGCTTCGCCATGACCATGAGCGCGACCGCCAACGGGACAAAAAAAGCTAGCGCCGCCGCGATCTCCATCTGTGACCTGTCTCCCAGTCGTTCGACGAAATCAACCAGCGACGTCCTCGTCAGAGCTGTCGTATCGGCGTGGCCGCCGACGGACGCCGACGACGTCTGAAGTAGTCCCGGTCGTCGTAGAAGCTCTCGGACTGAGGTTCGTGCCACTCCGGGATCCCGAGGACCGGCACCGGATCGAAGTGCTGCGGCAACTCGCAGGCGACAATCCGTTCGGCAACGCGCTCGTCGATAGCAGCGCGCAGGCTCGACGTGGGCGAGCTGCTTTCGCCCGGAGTGATCGACATCAAGAGTCCCCGCCCACAGAGCCCGCTGTGCGGCTCGGGACTAGCCACCCGAAGCGCGTCCATCAACGCATGCCCAATGACCAACACCCGTAGGTGCCGAAGACATCGTTCGCGTTCCGCCCAGAACACCCGCTTGAACTCGAACGACTCGAGCCCCCGAAGCAACCTGGAGTCCTCCGACACCACCACCACCCCCCCTTCATCGAACACGGCCGCCCGACTCTGCATCGGCGAGCGATCATTGCGCGGGTCGCGCTCGCGGCTTTGCTGCTCCCGAACCTGAAGCTCGTTGAGCGCCGCTTTGCTCCGGGGAAACTGCGACCAAGCCAACGCGTTGAACAGATCGTGCCGATTCCGTGGACGCGTCGGAACGCAGCCCGTCTCGCGAATGAACGACTCGTAGCCCCCGACGCCGGTGACCGCCTCATCGGCCACCACGGCAAACCGGGGCGCTTCGATGCCGACGAGCGTGTTGTACTCGTCGACGTCAGGCCACACGGTTCGCTCGCGTAGCCGCGCGAGGGTCGAAGCCTCGAACGGTTCGAAGACGGGGTGGCTCTCGAAGAGCTCGCGGAGACGCACGCCGCCCCGAAGGGTGCAACGAACCGGCGGCGCTGTCCAAGCCAGCAGCAATCTTTCTGGAAAGAGTTCGCGCCCTCTGCGCAGTCGCTCTCCGGGGCTAGAGAATCGTCACCAACAGCGCCGCCATGCCCGCGAGTACGGCGCCTTCAACCCAGGCGGCGTTCAGGTTCTTGTCCTCTTCGATCTCCTTGTCCATTCGCACGCCGGGGAACAGCAGAAAATCGATGAGCACGCGCAGGATCAGCAAGAAGATTGCGCCAAGGATGAAGATCATGGCGAACTTCATGAGGTTGTGTTCCCAGCTCAGGAAATCGCCCGCTATTGCGCCGGCGAGCACCACACCGCAGGCAACGAGATTGAGTCCAAGGGCGACACCGGCCGCCACGTTGTCCTTCTCGATCTGGCCGTGCACGTCGTAGCGGCACACCACGCAGTACAAACGGCCATACGCGATGAGGGCTACCTGGCCGAGGGCAAAAAACGCCAACGCGGTGTGCGGACCGCCGCCCTGACCTTGGAGCGCGGCAGCCACGACTAGACCGGAGGCGACGTAGGCGCCCATTTCGACGGCACCGGTACCAATGTTCCGGTCTTCGACGATCTCTTTGACGACGCTGAAGTCGGTGAGCAGCACCTTGTCCACGAGGATGCGCGCGGCGTTCAAGAGTACGATACCGAGCAGGGCCCAACCACCAGTGATGAGCAGGTCCTTCCAGAGCGGAACCGTTTCGGCGCTCGGCGCCGTGCGGAGAGGGCCGATGCAGACGATGAGCACCGAGATGTAGTAGCCGGCGAGCGACATGCCGACAGCAGGGTTGTCGGCGGTCGTGAGCTGTTCGGAGAGCTTGTAAGGCGTCAGCAGGTCCTTGACGATGCGCGCGATGAACAGAACGAACAGAACGAGCGCGATGTACGCGATGTCGCGCGGCAGCGCTCCTGCTGTCTTCTTGAGTAGCTCGATGCTCTGGTCCATTTCGGTTCCTTTGACTAGCGAGGAGGGCTACCTCCAGCGCTTCCAACCCTTCAGGTAGAGCCCCAGGACGACCGGGTCGTCGAGGGTACTCCGCTCAGCGTCGGCGACTCGAACGTCGCGCGGGAAATCGAACATCGACGACACCATCGTGTCGTCGAGATAGCGTGCCGGGACGGTCACTCGAATCTTCGACGTGTCGAGCGGATAGCTGGCGCCGAGCACGAAACCCCAATCGCCGAACGACGGCACGTTGGCGTGATAGGGCCGCGTGTGGAGGCCCGCAGCTTCCATCGTCGCGACGATCGTCCAAAACGCCTCGCTGGCGAAAAACGGGCTGGTCGCTTGAGTGACGAGCACGCCGTCTTTCGCGAGGTGGCGGCGGACCAGACCGTAGAACTCCCGGCTGTAGAGCCTCGCTAGTGACGTGTCATTGGGGTCGGGGAGGTCGATGACGATGACGTCCCACCGCGTTTCCGAGCCCTCGAGGAACACCCAGGCGTCTTCGTTCTGCACCGTGACGCGCCCCGAGGCGAGGCTGTCTCCGTTGAGCTCGCGGACGAGGTGCTGCGTTT
This sequence comes from Polyangiaceae bacterium, assembly GCA_029261965.1. Lineage (GTDB taxonomy): Bacteria > Myxococcota_A > Polyangia > Polyangiales > Polyangiaceae > JAJDAH01. The sequence goes on along the minus strand of JAJDAH010000464.1, from coordinate 32,920 downwards.
TCGCGATCTCGGTGATCACCGGATCGAGGTCGACGATGGTGATCGTCTTGGTGTCGTCGTACTTGAGCATCTCGCGAGCGGCGAGGCCGTCGCCGCCGCCGAGCACGAGCACCTGCTCGCGCCGGGGAGCGAGCGAGAAGGCGGGGTGCACTATCGCTTCGTGGTAGCGGTACTCGTCCCACGAGGAGAACTGCAGGTTGCCGTTCAGGTAGAGACGGACGTCGTTGCGGTACCGCGTGAGGACGATTTTCTGGTACGGCGACTGCCGCGCGAGCAGGACCTTGTCCTCGTAGATGGCTTCGTGCCACGGGCGCAGCAGATCGCCGGAGAACACCAGCAAGAGCCCGAGGCCGAGCAGGCCGCCGAGCGCGCCGATGGTGCCCGCGATGCGCTTGTTGATCTCGATTTGATCTTTGAACGCCCGAAGAACGAGCAGCGCCACCGCCAGGTTCAAGAGGCCGATGACCAACGGGCTTTTGAACGTGCCGAGCAGCGGGAGGAGCGCAAACGGAAAAAGCAGGGTCGCGCCGAGCGCCCCGAAGTAGTCGAGCGAAAGAATCGTCGAAAGATTGACGTTGAGCTTGAGGAAGCGCCGCATCGCCAAGACGAGGATGGGGATCTCGAGGCCGGTCAGGGTGCCGACGATGCCGATGAAGACCATCATCGCGGGCGTGTAGAGGTCGGTGTAGGCGTAGACCGCGTAGAGGACAGGAATCGAAATGCCGCCGACGATGCCGAGCGCGACCTCGACCACCACGAAAGTACCGAGCACGCGTTCGCCGAGATTGCGCGAAAGGAACGAGCCAAGCCCCATCGACGCCATGAAGATCCCGATGGTGATCGAGAACTGCCGAATGCTGTCACCGAGGAAGTAGGACGACGCGGTGGCAATCAGGAGCTCGTAGACGATCGAGCAGAGCCCCGCGACGAAGACCGCGAGCACCAAAACGGCCGTCTGCGACTTCGAGAGCGCTTCTATCTGCTTGGACGCTGGCCCCGAACCCCCCGCCTCGCCGGACGACGCTATGTCGCCGTCATCCGCGAGCTGAGGCTCGACGAGCGGGGAAGCGTCGGTAGCCATCGAACATGTCTCGGGTGCGGCGGAAGAAACGCCGCCGGGGCTACTTGCCCCCGCCCGTGCCCCCGACCCGTCCGGAGCCGCGCACGCTGCGGCCGGCGACGGTCGAAGTACTGTTGAAATAAAAGAACGACGGACCGTGGTTCCAGCCGTTGTGCCCGGCGTAGCCGTAGCCGCTCATGCTCGGGAGCATGAGTGCTCCCCAGGTTCCGGCGAGCATCAGCGGTAGAACTCCAAGCATGAGGATCTTCACGGCAACACCCCTTTCTCCCTAGTCGTCGTCATCGGCCGTCTTGAGCTGCACGGGCGCAGCCCAGACTCCGGCGATCGCGAGCATGAGTCCAAACACGAGGAGCAGGAGGCCCGCCGCGAAGTGCGGAACGGCGCTACCGAGCTTCGGCGTGATCTTGACGTTGATGTCGCCACCGATCGGCACCCCCGGCTGCTGCTCGGTGTCGAAAGAGGCGAAGTACGTGCCCTTCTTCGGGACGGTGACCTTGATGTCGTAGTTGTTCTCTTGCTCGTCCCAGTGACCTTCGTCGTATCCGGTCTCGTGCCAGAGCTCATAGCCGAAGCCGAAGAGGAACTCCTGCTCGGCATCCAGCATCTCGCCGTTGACGTAGGACCAACCGAGCCCGTTCAGCCGTTGCTTCACCTCGATGAGCAGGACCTGATTGTCCTTGGCCACGGTGATCGGTCCGACAATGCCACCCGTCGCGGGCATGGCGGACTTGATCGCCTTGCCATCCTCGGACGTGAACACCGCCGAGGTTATCAAGAAGAGCAGCCCGAAGACGAAGGTGACGATCCCGCCAATCAAGAGCGCGCCAGCGAACTTCTTCTGGGGTGACACCGCGTCTTCGGTCTGCTCGGACGTGCCCGAATCGAAGCCTTCCTGCGGATAGCCCGCCGCCGGATCCACGCCCGGCTGCCCGTAGGCGGCGGCCGGGTCGACGCCCGGTTGCCCGTACGCCGCCGCGGGATCGACTCCCGGTTGCCCGTACGCCGCCTGCTGTGCCGCCGCGGGATCCTGATACGCCGCTTGCTGCGCCGCGGCGGGATCTTGGTAAGCCGCCTGCTGCGCCGCCGGATCTTGGTAAGCCGCCTGCTGCGCCGCTGGGTCCTGGTACGCCGCCTGCTGCGCCGCTGGGTCCTGGTACGCCGCCTGCTGCGCCGCTGGGTCCTGATAGCCCGCGTGCTGCTGGTACGCCGCCTGCTGAGCGGCATGGGCGGCGGGATCGGCCGGCGGTTGACCGGGCTGGCCGTATTGACCTTGCGGGTACTGCTGCGCTGGATCGTAGCCTGGCTGCTGAGGCGCCTGTCCCGGATGTGCCTGCGGCTGCGCGGGCGCCCCTGGCTGCGCGGGCGCCGCCGGCTGGGCAGGCGGATATCCTGGTGGCCCGCCCCCCGGCGGATATTGGTTCCCCGGCGGCTGTCCCTGTCCCATCGCCGGCGGGATAATGCGTAAGGCTCGCCGCGAAGTCTAGAGGCGCGTGGGACGCACGTTTCGCGAGCCGCCGCGGGTGGCGAGGCTCGGTCGAGGGCTACTGGGGGATCACGGCTTCGCGGAGCTCCGGCTGCTCCCGCATCCGCCAGATCTTGCCGTCCACCCAGTAGTGCCAAATGACCACCATGCCGAACGGGATGAACAGGAACCCGAGTCGCGGCTCGGCCAGCGCAATGACTTCGATCGTGCCGACGATGCCGCCATAAGCGAGGGCCATCAAAAACCACCGCTTCACCATCGCGCGCCCGGTGAACCGGCGCCTTTGGTAGTGCATCACCCAGCCTTGGTACTGGACGTTGTGGTAGGCCGTCTCGAGCGCCTCGGCGACGAGAAACGGGGTCGCCGTGAAAAAGAAGATGAGCCCGTGCGTGGAAAGCGCCGCCGTCATCAACGCGAGCTTGGGAACGTTGATGCGTCTGCCGGTCTTGAACAGCCAAACCTGACGAAGCACGAAGAGCACGAGCACTCCGTAGAACGCGTAGAGCGCCAGCTCGCCGAACAGCGCCGGCAAGCTCGGAAAGGGCGCGGTGAGCTTGCCGTAAATGACAGTCTCGGGAGGATTGTCGGTGTAGTCGTGAAAGTAGAGCGCCACTGCCCCCAAGTAGAACGTGACGAAATCGAGCCAATCGTCGAGCGGCGAACGGTCTCGGTTGAGATGTTTGTAGGCGCGAAGGATGCCCCAGTGCTGGCGCATGATGTGGAAGCTGCCGAACATCGCGGCGAACACGATCAGGTGACCGATGAGGTTGGCCGCGGCGAGAGCAAAACCCGCCAGCACGAAAACCGCGAGCCCCCAGGTATGCGACTTCCGATGCCGAGCGAACTCGACCCGATCCGCATGGGTGCGCGAGAACGTCTGGAAGATGTGCGGGTGATCGAAAATCGCCGTGAAGACGAAATAGGTCAACAGCACGCTCTCGACCCGGGGCGCCCAACCGTAGTGGTCGAGGCCGTGATAGATGCCGAGGAACACCCAGGTGACGAGGCAGCTCCCGATGAAAAAGAACAAGTCGTAGCGCGGGCTCACGAGCCACCGCATCGCGAGACGGGATCGCGCCGTGGGACTCGAGGCAGAGACCGCCGAAGGAGCGCCGCTGCCGATGACTGAGCTCGTCGCCACTACGGCAGACGAGAGTGCCTCATCGCCTCCGGATCTGCACGCGGTTCAGCTGGCAAGGCGCCCGAACGTCTTGCTCCCGCATTCCAGCCGCGGCGCCGCCAATCATAGCGTCGACGCTTCCGACTCGAGACAGCCCCAATTGCCCTCCGGCGCCGGACCATCGGGGATGAAGTTGCCGAACACGTAACACATCTGCTGACCGGCGGCGGGACCACCATCGGAGACGACGGCGTCACCGGAGTTCTCGATCTCGCACTCCCAAACGATCGAGTCGCCCTCGTCGAGGAAGAGCTCGCCGCTCGCGCCGCCAGCGTGCCGCGCCGCCCGATCCCACTCTCGGTTCTGCACGATTGAATTGTAGGAGAGCAGTACCGGCTCGAGCGGGTCGTAGTTCTCGTACACCTGCTCCATCTCCCCGGTTGCCGCGCGATGCACCCAAATCGAAAACCTCTGGGTTCCTTCGTGGGTGTGGCCCTGCAGGTGAGTGACGAAACGTGGGCTCGGCGCTGCACACGAACGGCGAATGTTCGCAGTGGTTCGCGGCGGCACTTGGATCCCGAGGCCGAGTAGCGAAAGCGCGGTCACGACCGAGCGAACCTCCTCGGGCTTCTGGTAGTAGAAGTTGAACCAGCCTTCACGCAGCATCGGCTCGCTCGTCGTGTTGATGTAGTGAAGCTCGACCGCCATGATTCGACGCGGCGTTAGTTCGAGCGCGCTGCCTTGAAAGTCGAGGCCGCCACCGAAGTCCTCACCTGGGGACGGATTCGGCACACCGAGATCGGGCACGTGAAACTGGTTGGTCTGCCCAATGTGCACGAACTCACCTACGATGGGATTGCAGGGCTCCGCCGCCGAGCTTCCGGTCGGCTCTTCGAGCACGAACTTCATCTGTGAGTGATGCGCGCCGGGCCGGACGCTCCCCGCGAAGTAGCCGAGGAAGCGGTCGTCGTCGTTGGGCATCTCGAGGTAGACGCACTCGAGGCGGTTCTCGCCCGGCTGAATCGTGTGCCGCAGTAGCTCGTCGTCGTCGGTGTAGTCGAGCGGCCCGAAGTGCGCCTGAAAGCCGTCGGCCGGATCCGGTGGACAGAGCGCCGCGTCGTCGCCGAGGTACCCGCTCGAAACCGGACAGCTCTGTGCCGGCTCGTAGCCGCTCCAGCCGTTCTGGCGGCAGTCCTGCCAGAGCTCGCTCGTGGCGTCGCAGTCTTGCCTTTCGCACGCCTCCACCCACCCGGGGCCGCAGAGGGCCGCGAGCTCCTCCGGGCTGAGGGGTTCGGGTTGGTCCGACTCGCCGTCGCTCGACCCGCAACCCAGGGCGAGCGCGAGCGTTGCCACCGTGACCCCGACGACAGAACTTTTCGTTTGTTGGCGCAAGATTCTCCTCCGGCCGGGGTTTTCCTCCGGCGTCCCCGCATACGAGCGAGCGAGGCAAAGAGATCACGCTTCTTCGGTCGATTTGTCGAGGGGCGCAGTTGCCCAGTCAGCCCGAGATCCTTATCGTCGACGGTCTCATGAAGAAGAAGCTCCGGGGCTTGAAGGACCTCGTCTTCGACGCGGTCGAAGTCACGACGAATCTCGTGCAAAAAACCCACGACGACGTCGCTGCCAAGACGCTCAGATACGCCAAGATCGTCGAGCCCGTAGCCGAGCCCGCCGAGGTCGTGCACGACGTGCAGAAGATGACCGCCGCCGGCGTCTACACCACGATTCGCACCGTCAATCGAGGGATCGGGCAAATCGCCGACGCCGGCTATTCGGTTGCGAGCAACGTGGCCGGCCAGATCGAGCCAAAAACCGATACAGAGCTGTCTACCCCGCTGCGTTCGGACTCCGCGGGCTCGTTCGCCTGGCTGCTCGACTCGGCGGAGGGCGTTCTCAACGGCTTCATCGGCGACTTTCTCGAATCGCGCAACAACGCGCTCGACCTCGGCATGAGCTTCCGCCATGACGGCCGCGTTCTCGAGCTGACCGAAGAGGCCCTCGCCGAGGCGATTGCGGAACCCAAGAAAAAGCTCTGTGTGTTCGTGCACGGGTTGAGCTGCACCGAATGGTCCTGGAGCCTCTTCGCCGAGCAGTACTACGGCGATCCGAGCGTGACTTTCGGCACGAAGCTCGAAGAGGACCTCGGCTTCACGCCCATGTATGTGCGGTACAACTCGGGCCGACACATCTCGGAGAACGGCAAGCACCTCAGTCGGTTGCTCTCCGAGCTGCTCCGCGTCTACCCCGACTCCGTCGAAGAGATCGTGCTCATCGGCCACAGCATGGGCGGTCTCGTCTCGCGAAGCGCCGCGCACTACGGCAGCGAGCACGACGAGCCTTGGGCAAAAAAACTCCGCCACGTCGTCTCCCTCGCCTCACCGCATCTCGGCGCTCCGCTGGAAAAGGCCACCAACGCCCTCACCTCTCTGCTGAGTGTGTTCGACACCGCGGGAACGAAAGTGCCCGCCGCCGTGCTCAACGCGCGCAGCGCCGGCATCAAGGACCTGCGCTTCGGCTACATCGTCGACCACGAGTGGCAGGACAAGAACCCCGACGCGCTGCTCGAGGACAACCGTCAGGATATCCCGTTCGCCGACAACGTCGGGTACTACTTCATCGCGGGAACCGTGCATCGCGACCCGAACCATCCGGCATCGCAGCTCGTCGGAGATCTACTCGTGCGACTGCCGAGCGCCGCCGGACATCATCCGGAGCATGCGCGGCGCATCCCCTTTCACTTCGGTCGAGTGTTCCCGAAAATGCACCACTTCCATTTCGTGAACCACCCGGACGTGTACGACCAGGTGCGCATGCTCGTGAGCTCGTCGCCCTTCGAGCTCAAACAGCTCGGGGAAAAGCAGCCAGACGCCGAGCCAGAAGAGTGAGCGCCCAGCCAAAAGAGTGAGCGCCCAGCCAAAAGAATGAGCGCTCAGGCGAGCTTGCCGGGCACGAACGGGTGGCTCGCCGACAAGCCCCCGTCGACGACACACGCCTGACCGTTCACGTAACTGCTCTCGTCGCTGGCGAGGAACAACGCCATGTGGGCGATCTCTTGGGGCTGGCCGGCCCGCCGAGTCGGGTTGAGCTGCCCTATCTTCTTCTCTTTGCCGGCCGCCCGCGCGTAGTCGAAGAGCGGTTGGGTCATGCCGGTCTCGATCAGTCCCGGGCAAATGGCGTTCACCCGTACCCCTGTGCCCGTCAGCTGACACGCCGCGGTCTGCACGAGGTTGATGACGGCAGCTTTGCTCGCACTGTAGTGGGTCGAGCCCGCGCCGGATCGAATGCCCGCCACCGAGGCGGTACAGATGATCGAGCCGCCGCCGTTTTCACGCATGTACCTGCCCGCGTGTTTGATCGCGAGAAACGGGCCGATGAGGTTGACCTTCAACAGACTCAACCAGTCCTCGACTTGCAGATCGAACAATTGGGTCAATCCGCCGGACACCCCAGCGTTCGCGAAGAACACATCGAGTCCGCCGTGCTCTCTAACCGACTGCTGAACGAGGTCTTCGACGAGCTCGGGATCCGAAACGCTCCCCACAACCGAACGCACCTGGCCCCCCGCGTCCCGAATGAGCTCGGTGGTCTCTCCGAGGCCAGTCGCTTCGACATCGCACACGACCACTCTTGCGCCTTGCTCCGCAAAAGCGATCGCGCTCGCTCTTCCGATCCCGCTCGCTGCGCCGGTGACCACGGCTCGTTTGTTTTCGAGTCGACCCATGCGGTGCACTGTATCGCGGATCGCGACTCGCCAACCGAACCGCCGCCCCCCCGGCGCCCGCCGCCACGGATTTGACCAAGGTCGACCGGACTGGGAACATCACTAGATGGGGCATCGCTCTTTGGGGCACTTATTCATCTTCGTCTTCTTCGTCGTGCTCGCCGCGTGCGGCAGCCGGACGCCGCTCGAACGTAGCGGGGGCTCCAGCGGACCCGGACCCGGACCTGGTAGCGATGGCGGCGGACCGGGACCGGCGAGTTGCGGCAACGGAGTCATCGACCCTGGAGAAACCTGCGACGGCGCCAACGTCGGAGGCCAAACCTGCTCGTCGCTCGGTCTCGGTGACGGTCGCCTCGGCTGCAACGCTCGCTGCACCCTCGAAACTGGCGATTGTCAGCGCGGCGGCGCCTGCGGCAACGGCGTCATCGACCGTGGAGAGCAATGCGATGGCAACCAGCTCGGCGGGCAATCGTGTCAGTCCCTCGGTTTGCCGGGGGGCGCGCTCCGCTGCTCGGCTTGCTCCTTCGAGACCAGCGGCTGCCGAGTGCCGATGTGTGTCGTCGCCGATCTCGGCGACGCCCTCGGCGCACCGGTGACGGTCTCCGAAACCTTCGGCGCCGCGGACGACTTCGCGTCGAGCTGCGGAAACTTCGACGTCCCCGACTCCGCGTTCTTCTGGACCGCGCCGAACGACGGCTGCTTCCGCTTCGACACCCGCGGCTCGCCGATGGACACTGTCTTGATGCTAGAGGGGTCGTGCTCCGGACCCGAGCTCGCGTGCGACGACGATGGCGGCGGCGACGTGAGCTCGCTCATCGAGACCGAGCTGGGTCAGGGCGAATCAGTGTTCATCGTGGTGGAGGGCTTCAACCCCGGTGAAGAAGGTCCGTTTCAGCTCAACATCGAGCGGTGCTCGGGCGACCGCGAGTTCGATTGCTTCAATGGGCGAGACGACGACGGCGACGGGCTCACCGACTGCGAGGACCCCGACTGCGCCGCCTTCCCCGAGTGCGGCATGAGGTTCGAAAACTGCTTCAACGGTCAGGACGACGACGGTGACGGCCGCGTCGATTGCGACGACCCCGATTGCCAAGGCTCGCCGGCTTGCCCGTTTCCCTTCGAAGATTGCGGCAACGGTGTCGACGACGATGGCGACCGGCTCGTCGACTGCGCGGACCCGGACTGCAACTTCTCCCCCCAATGTCCGCCGCGGATCGAAAACGCCTGCCGGAACGGCATGGACGACGACGGCGACGGGCTCACCGATTGCGAAGACCCGGACTGCAGCAGTCGTCCGTTCTGCGCAAGATCTTGCCCGCGGGGCGATCTCGGCTCCGAGCTCGGCTCGCCGGTGATCACCGGCAACACCCAGGGCTCCTCGGACGACTTCGGCGCGTCTTGCGCTGCCGGGGCCGACAGCCCCGACGACCCCTTCAGCTGGACCGCCCCCACCGACGGGTGCTTCGAGTTCAACACCGTGGGCTCGAACTACGACACGGCGTTGACCTTGCAGGGCTCGTGCATGGGCCCGGAAATCTCGTGTGACGACGACGCCGGCGGAAGTCTCCAGTCACGCATTCAGCGACCGTTTTTCGCCGGCGAGCGCGTCGTCGTCGTCGTCGACGGCTTCAACGGCGGCTCGGCAGGCCAGTACGCGTTGAACATCCTTTCCTGCGATCCCGAAGTGAATTGCACCGACGGACGAGACAACGACGGTGACATGCTGGTCGATTGTGCCGACCCGGATTGCGCCGGCAATCCCGGTTGCTCGTCGACGTGCCCCATGAGCGACCTCGGCTCGGCCCTCGGCGACGCGCTCGCGGTCGGCAACACGCAAACGCAGAGCAACGACTTCGACGCGCCCTGCGCCGGCGGCGGCGGCAGCCCGGACATCGCGTTCGCGTGGCGAGCTCCGGCTGACGGGTGTTTCCAATTCGACACCAATGGCTCCGGCTACGACACGGCCCTGACGATTCGACCGTCCTGCGTCCGACCAATCATCGCTTGCGACGACGATGGCGGAACAGCTCCTGACTCTTTGATTCAACTCGACGTTCGAGCAGGACAGGACCGCATCATCGTAGTGGACGGCTTCAGCGACTTCTCGAGCGGCTTCTATCAGCTCAACATCAACCCCTGCTAGCTGGCCCCGCTCCTCTTGGTTTCGAGCAGCTCCCAGCGCACGGTGAGTTTTTCAATCTCGGCTTTTGCTTCGGCTAGCTCGCTCGTCAGCCGCGGAGCTTCTTTGCCGCCATCGGCGTAGGTCGCCGGATCTGCCAGCTCTTCGGTGAGCGCCGCTACTTTCGCTTCGGCGACGTCGATGGCGTCGGGTAGCGACTCGAGCTCGCGCTCCTCTGCCCGAGTCAGCGACTTCTTCGGTTTCTCGCGGGTGGCCTTCTTCGTTGGACGTTCGGCTTGCGCTTGTTCTTTTCGCTCGAGCAACGCCTGCGCGCGCAGTCGACGGAACGTGTCGTAGTTGCCCGGGTAGCGGACGACCTTGCCGTCGCCCTCGAACGCCAGAATCGCCGTCGCCACCCGATCGAGAAACCACCGGTCGTGGGTCACCACGATCGCAGTGATTCGAAAATCCACCAGCATGCTTTCGAGCGCCCCGAGGGTGGCGACATCGAGATCGTTCGTCGGCTCGTCCATGATGACGAGATTCGCGCTCTGGCGAAGCATGCGCGCGAGCGCCACGCGCGCCCGTTCGCCGCCAGACAGGGAAGAGACCGGTTGCCGCTGCTGATGTCCGTCGAACGCGAACCGTTCGAGGTAACTGCGCGTCTCGATGACTTGGCCACCGATTTCGATTCGCGACTGGTCGCCGACGACGTTCTCGAACACCGTCAACTCGTCGTCGAGGTCGCCCCTCAGCTGGTCCAGGTAGGCAATCTTGGTGTTCTTTCCTAGCGTCACCGTGCCCGAAGAGGGCTCGAAATCGCCGAGAAGCGTCGACAACAGGGTCGTCTTGCCGGTTCCGTTTCGTCCGACGACGCCGATTCGTTCACCTTGGGTCACGAACAAGTCGAGGCCGTCACAAAGCACGTCGCCTCCGCGCTCGAGCTGAAGCTCGCGAAGCTCGAGGATGGTCTTGCCGCTCCTCGTGACGTCGACGGCGAACTTCGCCGCGCGCTCGGCCTGCGGCGTTTTCACGGCGCGCGCGGTCTCCGCTCGATCGATGCGGGCCTTCTGTTTCGTCGTCCGGGCCTTGGGCTGCCGCCGAAGCCACTCGAGCTCCTTGCGGAGAAAATTCTGCCGGTTCCGGTCGGTCCGTTCGACGTGGGCCATCCGCTCCGCCTTCTTCTCGAGGTAGAGTTCGTAGCCGCCGTCGTAGCTGTAGACACCGCCGTCGGAGATCTCGACCGTCCGGGACGCCACGCGGTCGAGCAGGTAGCGATCGTGCGTCACGAGCAGCACCGCCCCCGGGTACTCGTCGAGCAGAAAACCTTCGAGCCACTCGATGGTCTCGGCGTCGAGGTGGTTCGTCGGCTCGTCGAGGATCGCGAGGTCGGGACGTGCGATGAGGATGCGTGCCAGCGCGACTCGCCGACGCTCACCGCCGCTCATCGAGCTGATCCGTTTCTCGAGATCATTCATCCCGAGATGGCCCAGCATCGAAGCCACTCGGTGCTTCTGCTCCCACCCCCCGAGTCGCTCGACCTCGTCGGCGAGTTCGGTCTGCTTTTCGAGCAGCGAATCGAGATCGTCGCCGCCAGCCTCGAGCGCGCGGCTCACCTCTTCGTAGCGACCGACGGCCTCGGACCAAGCACTGAGCCCGCTCGCCGCCGCCTCTTCGGCGCTCGGATCCCCATCGAAGCTCGGTACTTGGTCGAGATAGAGCACCGTCGCCCCGCGCCGCCGTGAAATCTCTCCCTGGTCGGGCGCCTCGAGTCCCGCGAGGATCCGCGCGAACGTGCTCTTGCCCGCGCCGTTTCTCCCCACCACTCCGACCCGTTCGAGCGAATGCACGGTCAGGCTGGCTTCGCCGAGCACGACGTGGGCGCCGTAAGCCTTGTGGACCTTTTTTGCGGTGACGATGGGCACGCGAGCTCGAGGACCCTACCCCGGGGCCTCCGACCCGCCGCCGGCGCAAAGCCCTCGCGGCGACCGAAAAAAACTCACCCCCAAGCCTTCACATCCCCCGGGCGGCTCTCTCTTCCAGATGAAGACGATGACGATTGGGCAGATTCTGGCGAAAACAGCGGCTTTCAGCCTCCTCCTCGCAGGTTGCGCCGCGGACGTGGCTCCGGAGCCCGGCGATAGCCCCGACGGCCTCGAGCTCGACGGCCACGCTGCCGCCTCCGCGCAGACCGAGGCCGGGTCGGACCGCGCGCCCGCGATGGGCCCGGGCTGCGACACCTGGGAGCTCGGTCCGGTCGCCGTCGGCACGGGCGTTGGCGCCGTCTGCGCCGCGCTGGAAGACGACAGCCTCGTCTCTCTCGACGGCGTCGCTTGCGAACACGTTCTCCACGAAGGGGGAATCGGCGAGTCGCCCGAGTGCGAGCAGTACCGCGCGGTGATCTCGCTTCAATCCGGTTCGAGCTGCGATCCCGGATGATAGGCTCTCGCCCGAGTGGCGGTCTTTCTACCCGGAAAGCTCCTGTACCTCGCCCACCACGGTGTGGCGAGCTGGGCAACGACGGAGGCGCTACGCAGTCTCGGGGGCCAATACGTCGACATCGGTTTGGACCACACGGCCATCGGAGCGAGCCACCACGCGAGCTTCGACGACGTGCGCCGGCACATCGCCTACGACGGGGAAATCGTCGTCAGCACGGTGCGAAGTCACTACGACGTGTGGTTGAGCGAATGGTGGCGGCAATCACCGACCGAACCGCTCGTGGACTACCTGACACGGGTGCACGGGGGCGACCGTCTGCCCTTTAGACGCTGGCAGCGGACGCCGGGAGTGCTCTTCTGGCACGTGGCGCCGAGCAAGCTCCTGCTCCGCTACGAGACCCTCGCGGAGGACTGGCGGCAACTCACCGACCGACTGGACCTCCCCCCGACGCCGCTGCCCAAAAAGAACGTGTCGACGGGGCGCAACACCAACCCGCACGACCGCGAGTCGATAGCGTTCATCGACGAAGTCTACGGCGAAGAAATTGCAGCGCTCGGCTACGCCGGCACCGCGCCGCCGTCCCGCTCGATCCGACGGTCCCGCTGAACCAGCTCCCGCGAGAGCCAGCCGCGAGCGCTACTCGATGGCGGTGTTCACGCACTCGGTCGGTGCGTTCACCGGATTGCAACGCGACGGCGTGCCACCGGGGATCATGAACATTTCCGGAAAGTCGCCGCTCAAGAAGTGCGCGCCACTGCGTAGCGAAGCGTCGATTCGCGTCTGGACATAGTCGAGGTTTCCGCCGTTGTAGCGCGTGCGCACCAGAAACCCCTCCTGCACCCGCTGCATGATTTCGGCTTCGTCGCTCTCGGGACCTTCGAGCTTGAGGATCGCCGCCCACGGATCCGGCTCGTCGCCGCGGGCGAACATGAGCTTGGACGCCATCGAGGGATCGGTGACGTAGTCACTCGTGCCGCCCATGAGAAAAAACGCAATCTTGCCCCGCGTCGCGCCGAGGGTCGGCCATCCGTCGGCGAGGATCGCCGTTCGCAGATCGGGATGCGCGCCACGCACGTCGTCGGGGGCGAGAACCCTGTCGCGCGGCCACACGCTCAGCGCTTCCGTTTCCAACTCGTCGTAGTGCCCGGCGATTTTTTCGGGGTCCAGCTCATCCTTGGGCTCGATCAGAATGAATATCGGCGAATGCGCGATGTTCGCGTCCGACCACGTCTTGATGACGGTCAAACACTCGATGAACGTGCTGCAGGTCGTGCCCACGTCGACAGGCACGTGATAGACGAGAAACTGTCCGGCGCTGTAGTGCACGTCGAGCTCGAAATGGCGCACGCCCTGTAGCGCCAGCTGCTGATCGAGAGGAGCGTGGGTGTAGTTCCACTGCGGGATGAGCATGACGGTGTCGACGTGATAGCTGTTGTGCGTGCCTTCGTTCTGGATGTGATTCACGCGCAGGACGTCGTCGAGCGGTCCCGCCGTCGGCATGCCGCCCGCGCCCCCCGTCGCCGGCGCGCCGCTGCTCCCCGCTGCACCCATTCCGGCTGCTCCTCCCATGGCCGGCGTACCCGCGCCGCCGCCCGCTGCGCCAGCGCCGCCCGCTCCAGCGCCTGCCGTCGCGCCGGCTCCACCGGTGCCTGGCGCACCGCCAGTCGCACCGACTCCACCCGTGCCCGGAGCTCCGGCACTCGAGCTCCCCCCGCTCCCCCCGCTCCCGTCGCCGCTCGTCGGTCCGCCAGAGCTGTCGCCGCAGGCCACCACGAGACACGAAGCCAGTAAAACCGTCGTCCGAAGCACGGCTGCATTCTAGCCCGCCCCACCGCGGACGCGCGGAGCTAAAGCCTTGAGTCCACGGCCGGTGTCCCCCAAGCTGCATCGTCGAAATGCCCATTTTCGAAAAGAAGACCGGTCTCGTGCTCTTGCTCGCCGTCTACGCGGGCTGCGGCGGCCCACCCGAACCCGTGGTGCCCGCCCCGCCGGGTACCGATGACCCCGCGACGAGCACACCGGCATCGGTACCTGGCGCGAGCGGTGGCGGCTCCGCAGACGCCGAGGGGGTGACCTTCAAGCTCCAGGTTCCGAAACCCGGAGCGACCCGCACCGATCACCAGAGCATGTCGCTCGAAGTGCACATCGTCGCCACCCGCGGCGAGCAAACCGACCGAGTCACCTCCACCGAAGGAAATGTCGAGCGCAAGCACGTCGTTTCGCTCGCGTCGAACGCCGAGGGCATCACCAAGAAAAAGGTGACCTACGTCGAGATGACAAAAAAGAAGGCTCAAGGCCCGCAATCGATGACGAAGAAGAGCCCGCTGACGGGCAAGACGTACATCATCGAGCTGAAGGCGGGCAAAACGGCCTTCGCGCGAGAAGACGGGACCAAAGTGAGCGAGGTCGAGCTCGAAGCCCTACGCGAAGAGAACAAGGACTTCGGCAAGAACAACCAGCTGTCCAAGCTCCTGCCGAATCGCCCGCTGTTGCCCGGCGAGGTGATCCCGATCACCCCCGAAGACATGCGCGGCATCTTCGGTCCGGGCGACGGCATGACGTCGGTCACCCTGCAGTTCATCGACGTCGAGGGCACTGGCGCCGATCGCGTGGGCAAGTTCAAACTCGGCATGACCGTCGACAGCGTCGACAACGGCTTGAGAACCCTCATCCCGTTGGAAGGCCACATCACGATTCGCGCCGACACGGCGTGGCCGGTCAAGATGCTGCTCGAAGGACCCGTGACCATCGAAGGCACGGACCCCGAGGGGACGGTTTTCGCCGGCAACGGCAAGATGACCATCCGCGGCGAGAGCACCTACGGCCAAGAGTGATCATGAACTAAAGTGCGGCGCACCTCGTAGGGGATGAACTCGAGCGAGTCTTGGCGCTTCAAATGTGCTACCGGAAATGACTCCGCGAAGGGTTGGTCGCATGTCGGAATTCAAGTTCTTGGGGTTGGCGCTCGTTGGTCTCGCGGCGGGCATCGCGTGTTCTTCGAGCTCGGGCAATGACCGCCAGTTCGGCGACGGCACGGGCGGGGCGGCTCAAGGCGGGACCGGCGGCGGCACCACGGCGACCGGTGGCTCGGCTGGAGCGGGTGGTGGCACCAACACCGGCGGCAGCAACACCGGCGGCACCGGCGCCATCGTCGGCGTGATGGATTCGGGAACCGGCGGTTTCGATCCCGACGCACCGTGCAACGCGATCGCCGCGCGGGCAGAAGCGCGTTTCACGCCAGCCGACATCATTTTCGGCGTGGATACCTCCGGCAGCATGCTCGAAGAAGCGGGTTTCGTTCAAGCGAACATGAACGTTTTCTCACAGCAGATCATCGCCAGCGGCATCGACGTGCACGTCGTCATGATCGCCACCGCGCAGATCTTTCCGCTCTTCCCGGGCATTTGTGTCCCCGCACCGCTCGGTTCGGGCACGTGCCCCGTCGACACGAACTTGCCGCAGTACTGGCATCACCAAACCGCCGAGGTGGCGAGCACCGACGGCCTCGACGTGTTCATGAGCACGTTCGTCGACTGGCGCTTCGCGCTCCGCCCGGATGCATCTCACACCGTCGTCATCGTCACCGATGACGACGCCAGGGGTTGGCAAGGCACCGCGGATTCGTTCATCACCGACTTCACGGCGCTCGACCCGCTGCTCGACGACGGCACCGGCAATCCCAACTGGAAGATGTCGGGCATTTACAGCTTCACGAACTGTCCCAGTGCCGCGCAGGTTGGGACCATTTGGCGCGAGATCATTCAGAAGACCGGTGGCGTGGAGGGTGACCTCTGCACCCAGAACTTCGCGCCGGTGTTCAACGATCTGGCCAACGCCATCGTGCAAGCAAGCTTGCCGCTCGACTGCGAGTGGGGCATTCCACCGGCACCACCCGGCGAAACCTTCGATCCCCGCCTCGTGAACGTCGAGTTCACCGACGGCGCCGGAGCGACCCAGACGATCTTCAAGGTCGACGACGCCAACGCCTGCGACTCGACCCTGGGTGGCTGGTACTACGACAACGAAACGGCCCCGACACGCGTCATCGCCTGTACCGAAAGCTGCGATCTCATCCGAAGCGGCGACGACGCCGGCATCGGCGCCAACAACCAAGTCGACATCGCTTTCGGCTGCGCCAGCAAACCCATCCCCCGCTAGCGGCTCCTCAGAACGGTGGCACGAGGGCCATCGGGATCGCCTCGACGCCCCGATAGGGCCCTCCGCCACCATCGAGCAAAACGAGCACCTCGTCGCACTCGGCGGCTGATCTGCCGAGACAAGTCAGCACCGCAGGGTCGTGACGCACGTCACGCGCGACGATCGCCCAGTCTTCCAAGAGACCGGAGCGAACGCTGCGGAGCCAGCGGCGGCGTCGGACGCGCCAGACGCACGCACAGGCGGCACCCATGAGGCCCAGAGCGCCCGAGAGAATCGGAAGCCACCACCATTCGGTGATCCACGACACCGGCGCGACGACGGCGCTGACTCCCCCTAGCCAGAGGCCGCTCACGAAGAGCGTGCGCTCGCCACCGGTAGCGGTCTGGCGGGATTCCTCTCCACGCGCTTTGAGCGACGGCACCAGGAACGCGGTGCCATACAACAATCCAAACGGAGCTCCATAGATCAAACCGCAACACGACCCCACGACGAGCAGGACCACGGCAGCAACGAGATCGCCGTCGGCGAGCGCCAACAGGGAAACTGCGAGCCCCGCATTGAGGGTTCCGAGGATCGCGCCGCCGAAGATGCAGCGGACCCGCATGCCCTCGTCGCGGGCGGAGCCAACGACGCTCCTCGCCAAAGCGAACGACAGAAGCGCCGTCGTCAGCATCGTGGCCGGTACCGCTCCGGACCAAGGCAGCCCCAGAGCCTGCTTGCTGACGACGAGACAAGCCGGCACACCCGCCACCCCGCCCACCACCATCGCGACTACAGCAACCATGCGCGGCCGAAGCCAACGACGCTCGAGATGAGTCATCGAAGGCGTTGACGCTCGCCGGGGCGCTAGTGTTCCGCGGCGAGCCCGGGCTCCATCAAATGTCCTCGTATGTGGAGGTTCGGTGGCTCCCCCGCTGACCGCTCATCGGCGACGACGCCAAAGGCCTCCGAACGCCGCCGCCAGGAAAAGCCAACCCCCGGCGTGACCGCCGGCCTGGCCCACAGCCGAGCACGCGCACCCCGCCTCCGCAGGCCCGTCGAGCATGGCGCTCGGCAGCGTGCCCATTTCACAAGACACGGAACACGAGGCTGCGTCGCCGGTGCCACAAACACAGAAGTCGAGGCAGCTCGTGCACGAGTTGCAATCCGGGGTCGAGCTACATCCCGGGACGGGTGGGCTCGCCTGAGGTGGCGCGGGCGACGGTGGCGGAGTCGTGCCGCTCGTGGGTGGTGCCGTTGGAGCGGGCGGCGCCACCGGAGGCTGTCCCGGCGGCGGCTCCGGCGGCGGCGGCTCTGGGGGCGGCGGATCCGGCGGGGGCGGATCCGGCGGCGGCGCGACCGGTCCGCTGCAACTCGCCACGGGCTGACAATCGAACCCCCCGAACTGAGTCGACCGCGTCAGGCCTGGCTGGTCGATGCTGAAGTTCAGGTACTGCGCCATGCCCGGGTCGTGGCCGAGCTTGCACACCAAAAACGCGACCGAGTAGCGCTCGATCATCGCCGCGGCGCCGGGGTTGAACGGTGGTACGCCGCAAAAGGTCGGGCAGAGCGGCCCCGGCGGGTCGTCGAAGTCGCAGTGCGATCCACCGACCACCGTCGCCACGGCCTTCGGCGCCGGCGCCACGTCGTACGCGTAGCGAGAGCCGCCTCCGCAGCCGTTGCCGTCGGCGACCAAGTGGAGCGATGCCCCATGAAAACCCGAGGCCTGCTCGAGCGCGGCCACCGCGTCCCAACCGAGCACGGCTTGGATCTTCGGGTTGCTCGCCGCGGCGTAGTACACGACGCCGCCGTTCGAGTGCCCGGCGACACCGTACTGCGTCCCGTCGACCTTCCCGGCGATTGGCGTGTTGGCATCCTGAGACTGCGCCACCGTCCAATCCAAGAGCGCGTTGACTTGTTGACCTTCTGCAGGGGTCGGATTGGTGAGGCCCGATGGGAACGTCGGCAGAATCGCCACGAGCCCGTAGGAGGCGAGCAACTGCGCCATCTTCACCTTGAAATCCCCGGACTCTCCGAAACCATGCGAAAGCACGACCGGCGCCCCGGGACACGGCGCATCCGTCGGGTACCAAATCCCAGCGGGAACGGGGATCGGCGAGCCCACGGCATTCTGCCAGGCGGCAATCCCGTAAGGGCCGGGCAACTCGGGCTGCGCCGCGGCGGTCGTCGCCATGAGCGTGGTGGCCCCCGCGAGGGTGACCGTGATCATTTTTTTACCGAAGCCATTCATTTTTTCTTCTCCTCCACACTCGTCCGTGGCGCCGGCACGAACGCGATAGGCAAAACCACCCGAGTCATCGTCGCGGACAGCGCGTCGACGAGCCGCTCGTCGGAGAATGTCTCCGGACCCCGGGTGTGCGCGTTGAGCGCGCTCACAGCCATGGCACCGAGCAAGTGCGCCGTCGCCCGCGCGTCACCGGGAAATGACCACCGCTTGAGCACCACCGCCAAGCGATCGACGATTTGCTGCTCGACCTCTCGCATGCGCTCGTCGAGCAGCTCGTCGACTAGGCGGCGCTCGAGCATCACGACACGAAACCCGAGATTGGACCGGTACTCGTCGAGCATGATCTCGACAAGCCCGCGAGTCATGCTCAGCACCGCGTCGACGACACCTTCGGGGCCTGCCGACACGGGCACCTTCGTTTCGATCGACGGCAGGGTCCGCGCGGCGAGATCGCTCAAGCGACTCGACGCGATCTCTCGCAAGAGCTCGTCCTTGTCGACGAAGTATTGATAGAACGTGCCGGCAGCAACGCCGGCGCGCGTCGAGATGGTCTTCACCGTCGTCGAGGCGTAACCGCGCTTCGAAAACTCCTTCTCACCCGCGGCGACCAACGCGCGACGAGTGCGGATCGCTCGCGCCTGAGACGGCACACGAGTCTTGCCGCCCATTCCTCGCGCCCGAGCTCGAGCGCGGGTCCCGCCACTGCCGGCTGCTACAGAGCTGCTCTCGGTGATCACGCGATCAAAGGTCCATGAAACTGAACCTGACGTCAAGTTCATATATATAGTTTAACAAGCTAACTTAACTCACTTTTTTGAGCTACACTGTAGAATTACAATGGCATCCAAGCCGACCCTCAGGCGCTCGAGAGGAGCCATGCAAGGGTCGTGGCGGACCTTCCGCGACGACCCGCGCCGTCAGCCGAAGGATCGCTCAGGGTGAGTGGGTCGCTCAGTTCCCGCGACCGAGCGCCGTGAGCTCCGCGCAGGCTTCCTGGTAGCCCTTTTGGCAGGCGAACCCGAGGAACTTCCGGGCGAGTCCGAGGTCGCGTTCGACCGCCGCGCCGCGCGAGTACTGCAGCCCGAGCAAGTAACACGCGACCGAGTCCTGAAGCTCGCAACCCTTCGCGTAGAGCACGAGCCCACGCTTGATGTCGCGCGGCCGCCCCTCGCCCATGATGGTGAGCGTTCCGAGGCCCGCGCACCCGAGACCGAGCTTGGCTTCGCAAGCTTTCTCGTAGAGCAGCGCGGCGCGTTCGACGTCTTTGGGAACACCCTGGCCTTTTTCGGTGAGCGAAGCGAGATTGACGCAGCCGTGCGCGCTCTTGTTCGCGCACGCCTTTTGGTAGAGTTCCGCAGCTTTCCCGTAGTCCTGCGGGACCCCGCGACCCTTGAAATGGAGCTCGCCCAAATTGTTGCAGGCGATGCCCACTCGGCCGGCGCAGCCCTTCTCGTAGAGCTCCGCCGCGAGCTGGGGATCCGGCTCGACGACGGCGCCGTTGTCGTGAATCGCCGCGAGATTCGTGCAACCCGTCGCCGAGCCGAGCTGACACGATTTTTCGAACAAGGCTCGCGCTTGGGCCGGGTCCTTCTGCACGCCCTGGCCGTCAGCGTGAAGCACGCCGAGGTCGTTGCATGCGCGGCCACTGCCCGCGTCGCAAACCGCTTCGAGCTTCGCGATCGCTTCGAGAAGCTCCGGCGGGATCTCGGGCTCGGCGGGTCGGTCGAGCCGAGGCTCGGGCGCGGGCACGGCGGACTCGCTTGGTGGCGCCGTCGCGGCGCAAGCCACCGAGACGAGGCAGGATGCGACGGCCAGCACGACCTCCGCGCGACGCGTCGATCGGCGCTGACAGCCGACCTCTGAGCCTCCTCCACGAGTCGTGGTACGCCTTATCGGATGTGACCCCACGGTTTGAGATATGTGTTCGCCGTGACCGAGGAGCAAGCTCCGGCCGAACCGGACGAGGTTCTCGCCTATCGCGAGCGCCACGTGGCCGCGTGGCCTTGGCACGTGTCCGGACTGCTTCTGACGGTGCTGGCGACCACCCCCGCGTGGGTGGCCATCTATTGGGTCGTCCCGTTCCCCCTCTTTCTCGCGCTCATCTTCTGGATCGCGTCGACAGGACTTCGAATCACCGTGTCGCACCGAGACGTAGAGGTTCAGCACGGTTTGCTCAGCGCGAAGATCGCGCTCGGCCGAATCGAGAGCATAAAGGTCGTGGAGCACGGCTGGGGTAGGCATAACTTCGGCGTCGGCCGAACCGCCGATGGTGCACGCCGGTTCCACGTGGCTCGGGCGTCGAATGAGGCCGTACGCATTCGCTGGCGAGACGAAGGCGACCAGGAGCGGAGCGTCGTCTTCTCGGCGGACCGGGCAGACCGAGTAGTCGAGGCCATCGAGCTGGCACGCTCCCGGGCGAAACCCCCGGATCTTCCTTGATTCTCCGGCCGATCGCTTGACGCTCCAAAGGCCCGCGGGCACCCTTAGCATTCCGGGGCTCCGGCGGGATTCGTCTCGATTTCGGCCCCCAACCGCGCCCATTCTCCCCGATGGCTTCGCTTCGCTCGAGCACCCTTTGCCTAGTGGCCACGACGACGGCCGCGGCGGCGATTGCTGCATGCAGCTCCGGTGACAAAAGGGACCGACCGGAGCCGATTCCGTCGGTAGCCGCGCCGCCCGAGCCGTTGGTCTGCGCACCCGTCAACCCTGGCGCCGCGCCAATCCGGTTGCTCACCCGAGCCCAGTACAACAACACCGTCGCGGACCTGTTGGGCGACGAGACGGCACCGGCCGACTCGTTTCCCCCAGAAAACAAGGTCTTGGGATTCGACAACAACGCCAGCGCGCACCAGGCCAACCCGCTGCTCGTCAACGAGCTGTTGACCGCCGCCGAAGGCATCGCCGCCCGCGCCATGCTCGGGTCGATCGACCAGTTCGTGCCCTGTGCGATGGACGGTCAGGAGCCCGACGAGTGTGGCCCCGGTTTCATCACCGAATTCGGCAAACTCGCGTTCCGGCGCCCGCTCGAACAGGTTGAGCTCGACGCCTTCGTCGACTTGTTCGAACGCACTCGCGCGGCGGATGGCTTCCGCGAAGCCGTCCAGCTCGTTCTCGAAGCGATGCTCCAGTCGCCGCAGTTCCTCTACCGGCCCGACTCCTACACGGCGGTTACACCCGCCAGTGGCGCCATCCACATGAGCCCGTACCAGATGGCCTCCCGCCTCTCGTACTACCTCTGGAACACGATGCCCGACGCGGAGCTGTTCGCCGCAGCCGAGGCCGGCGGGCTGCAATCCGAAGAGGAAATCGAGACCCAGGCGCGCCGCATGCTCGCCCACGACAAAGCTCGACCGGTCATCATCGATTTTCACCGCCAATGGCTCGGTCTCGACGACTTCAGCGGCATCGTGCGAGATCTTGACCCGCGGTACGCAGTCTACGAAGACGTGCTGCTCGACGACCTGCGCATTTCACTCGAGATGTTCATCGACCACACGTTCTGGAACGGAGGCACGGTCGAAGCTCTGTTCACCTCGAACACTATTTTCCTCAACAGCGCGCTTGCGGACGTGCTCCGCATCCCGTTCTTGCCGGATTCGAGCCCGGGCGGTCCTGGAGAGTTCGCACCGGTTTTGGCCGACGAGAACCAGCGCACGGGGCTCTTGACCCAGCCGGGCCTGATGGCACTGCTGGCGCACTCGGACCAAACCTCGCCGGTGCAGCGCGGCGTTTTCGTGCGCGAGACCATCCTGTGTGACCACCTTCCGGATCCACCGCCCAACGTCGACACGACGCCCCCGGATCCGGACCCCAACGCCAGCACGCGAGATCGCTTCGCGGAGCACACCCAAGATCCCAACTGCGCTTCGTGTCACGTGCTCATCGACGGCGTCGGTTTCGGCTTCGAGAGCTACGACCACATCGGTCGCTACCGCGCCGAGGAGAACGGGATCGCGGTCGACGTCTCCGGCAATGTCGCCGGCCAAGGCGAAGACCTGATCACCGGGCCGTTCGTCGGCGCGCGAGACCTGTCGCTCAAGTTCGCCCAATCGATGCAGGTCCGAGACTGCATCGTCACCAACTGGTACCGGTTCGCCACCGGCAGGGTCGAGACCGAGGCGGACCTCTGCAGCATCGAGCAGGCACGGGTGAAGTTCAACGAAACCAACGGCGACCTCAAAGAGCTGCTCATCGCGATGACGCTCACCGACGCTTTCCGCTACCGGCCCCCGGAGGGTCACGACCAATGAGCGGCAAACGCATCGTCAGGGACGCGTTCAGTCGCGAAGGGGGCGCCAAGGGACGCTTCGGTCGGCGCGCATTCCTTCGCGGCGCCGCCGGCGCCGTCGTCGCACTGCCGTTTCTCACGTCGATGCGAGTGCACGCGCAGTCGACGGTGTTCCCAAAGCGCCTTCTACTCGTCTACACGCCGAACGGCGTGACCCAAGAAGACTGGTGGCCGACCAACACGAGTGAAACCGGATGGGATCTGCGCCGCATCCTCGAGCCGTTCGCCGGATACAAAGACAAGCTCACGCTGCTGAAAGGCGTGAACATCCAAGTCGCTCAAACCGGTCCAGGCGGCCCGCACCAAAAGGGCCTCGGCGGACTCTGGACGGGGAACTCGCTTCAAGAGGGGGACTTCGTCGACGGCTGCGGTTCGCGCGCCGGATGGGCCAACGGCATCAGCGTCGACCAGGAGATCGCCAACGTCGTCGGTCTCGACACCCTGCTACCGAGCCTCGAGGTCGGCGTCCGCGCCATCCAGTCCGACGTGCGTGCGCGCATGAGCTACAAGGGCCCCGGGCAACCGCTGCCGCCGATGAACGATCCGCGAGACGTGTATTTCCGTCTTTTCGCCGGCTTCCAGAGCGACCCCACCGAGCTCGAGGCGATGCGTAGCAAGCGCAAGAGCGTGCTCGAAACGGTCCAGCAGCAATTCGCCGCGCTCACGCCGCGGTTGAGCGTCGAGGATCGCAACAAGCTCGACCAACACCTCGCCCTCGTTCGCGACGTCGAAAGACGCCTCGACATTCTGCCGGTGGACGGCTCGACCTGCGGCGTCCCCACCGAACCGCCGATCCTGAACGAGGACGACGAAAACGACATGCCGGAGATCGCCGATCTCCAGGCAGACATGATCTCGATGGCGTTTGCTTGCGACGCCACTCGCGTCGCGAGCCTCCAGCTCTCGAGCGCCATCAACCGGCTGCGGTTCCCGTGGCAAATGAGCAACGGCGAGGGCCACACCCTCTCGCATGCCGGCTCGAATTCCTCCGGCGCGTTCACCGAGCGTACCGAGCGACTCAAGTGGTACGCCGAGCGCATCGTGCGAGTGATGGACAATCTCGCTCAGATTCAAGAAGGCGACGGCTCGGTGCTCGACAACACGCTCATCGTCTGGGGCAACGAGGTTTCCAAGGGTAACCTGCACACGCACCAGGACATCCCCTTCTTGATGATCGGGTCCGCCGGCGGATACTTCCAGACCGGTCGATACCTCGAGTACGCGGGCGAGCCGCACAACAAGTTGCTGGTGTCGATCCTCCACGCGATGGGCATCGAAGCGGACAACTTCGGGCACCCCGACTACACGAACGGCCCGCTCTCCGGGCTCACCGTCTGACGGCCCGCGAGTCGCGCCGTCCACGAGCGTTCATGTTGCTCGGCGATCTCGAGACACCGGCCCTCGTGGTCGACCGCGCGCGAGTGCAGCAGAACACCGCCGCCATGGCCGAGCGCGCCGCGACTGGCGGGGTCGCGCTTCGGCCGCACATGAAAACCGCCAAGTCCGCGGCGGTCGCCAAGCTCGCCACCGCCAACCATTCCGGCGCCGTCACGGTCTCGACTCTCGCTGAAGCCGAGTACCTCGCCGAGCATGGGTTTCGCGACTTCACCTACGCGGTGTGCGCCGTCCCCGAAAAGCTCGACCGGGCCGCGCGGCTGCAAAAAGAATCCGGCGCGCAAATCCAGCTGATCACCGACAGCGTCGAAGCCGCCCGGGCGCTGGCCGGCCGAGCGCGGGACGCGGGCGAGACCATCAAAGTGCTCGTCGAAATCGACTCGGGAGAGCACCGAACCGGCCTCTCCCCCGATTCACCGAGCGTCGTCGAAACAGCGCGAGCCATCCACGAAGCCTCGCATCTCGACCTCGAAGGTGTGCTGACCCACGCCGGACACTCCTACGAGTGCCACTCGATCGAGGACGTGAAACGCGTCGCTGAAGACGAGCGTCAAGCCGTCGTCGGAGCGGCGAGATTGATTCGCGACTCTGGCCTCGAATGCCGGACGATCAGCGCCGGCTCGACTCCTACCGCGGTGCACGCCGAGTCGTTCGAGGGGTTGACCGAAATTCGTCCCGGCGTGTACGTATTCTTCGACATCGCTCAGCTCGGGCAAAAATCTTGCCGCATCGAGAACCTGGCGTTATCGGTCCTGGCCACGGTGATCAGCCACCGCCCCGAGCACGGCCGCATCATCATCGATGCCGGCGGCATTGCACTTTCGAAAGACACTAGCGCGAGCGCATTGCTCGACGCCGGGTACGGGTGGGTTTTCGACGCGGGCGGCCGAGAACGAATCGGTGATTTGCGTGTGGCCGTCGCCGATCAAGAGCACGGCTACGTGGAAAGCTCGAGCTCCCCGGACCGTGTGCCCTTCGACCGTCTTCCGATCGGCAGCCGCGTGCGCGTTTTCCCCAACCACGCCTGCATGACGGCTTCAGCGTACGACAGCTACGCGGTCGTGCACGACGGCGACGAGATCGTCGACAGGTGGGATCGGATCCATGGATGGTGAACGTCGCCGGCCGCAGTAGCGCGCGCCGACCTCGCGCTGGCGATGGTTTCGCCAGCCTCGCCAGCCTCGTCATCCTCGTCGCCCTCGGCTGCCAATCGCACCCCGTTCCACCTAGCGCAGGGGTGCCCAGCGCAGGGGTGCCTAGCGCGGCGGTGCCTAGCGCGGCGGTGCCGACTCCTCCGCCGTCGGCCAGCTCGAAGGCAGTCGCAACGAGCGGCCTACGAACCTTTCGTCGCGTGCACGACGGCCGGGGATATTCGTTTTTCACGCAGACGCCACCGCGAGTCGGCTTGACCCTCGTTCGCCCGGATCCCGACGACAAGAACGTCCTCATGAGTGTCGCCGGCACCTACACGAGCCCCGAAGGCGCGGTCGAAGGCGTCGTGCTCGTCGACGGAGGCATCGAAAACCACCGTGCCAAACCGTGGGAAGGCGTACTTTTGGTAGTCGGTGGCGCACCCGAGCTCGTGCGTAGAACCGACGACACACTCTCGGATGCCGGCGTCGCTGCTCTGCAGAAACGCCGCGCTTCGATGATCCAAGGCCACCTCTTGGTCTGGGACTCCGCAGTGCTCCCGATCAAACCGAGCCCGCCCCTGCTCCGAAGGGCCATCATCACCGGGAAAGATCCGAGCTTCGCGATCGTCGAGAGCCAACAGAAGCTCGAGCTCGCGCAGTTCACCGCCGACCTCGTCGCTCTCGGCGCGGTCGCGGCGATGAACCTCGACATGGGTCGTTGGAGCGAGGGGTTCTACCGCGACCCGAAAACCGGCCAGCGTCGCCGACTCGGAGACGATTTTCGACGAACCGACAAGCAGACGAACTGGATGGTATTCCTGCGAGACCGGCCACCACGCGGCGGTTGAGTCGAAGCTCGCCGCGCGTGTACGCTCGGCCGAGCCATGGCCACCCTCATCGAAAAGCCGACCCGCGTCGAAGCTGCAGGAAACAAACCCAAGCTCATCGACGAGCACGTCGGCCGAGTCAACACGGGGGAAGAGCGCGTGAGCGTTGCCCACATGCGATCTCCCGGCGGATGGGTCGAACCCGGTCAGCGTCCGGAGTTCGACGAGTACACCGTCGTCTTGAAGGGGTGTTTGCGCGTCGAATACGAAGGCGGCTCACTCGACGTGAACGCAGGGCAATCGGTTCTGGCAAAGCGCGGCGAATGGGTTCGCTACAGCACCCCCGGCGACAACGGCGCGGAGTACATCGCCGTTTGTCTGCCGGCATTCGCGCCGGATACCGTGCATCGCGACGAGTGAAAAAAAAGCGCGGGTGGCCCGGTCAGGGGCGCCTGTGCTACTGCATTAAGCAGGAGGCGCTTATTTTCATGGCTGCTTTGCACTGGCGTGCTTGGGGAACGTTGTCGGTCGGACTGGCCGCGAGTCTGTCGTTGGGCCTCGCGTGCTCGTCAGGATCGGGCACGAGCGCGGGTGCGGGGGGCACGGCGGGCGCCGGCGGCGGCGGAGCCGTCGCGGGCATGGACGCGTCGAGCGGCGGAACCGGCGGCATCTCCGGCGGCGGGGGCACGGGCGGCGGCGTCGGCGGCGTCGGCGGCGGCGCGGGTGGCACGGGCGGCGCCGTGGGAGGCGACGCGGGGCCCGACTCGTCGATGGGCGGCGCGGATGGGGGAGTGGATGCTGCCGGCGATGGCGCTGGCGGGTCCCAAGACGCCGCGCCGGACGTGCTGATGGACGCGGGCTGCACCGCCGGCACCAAACAATGTGGCGCCTCCTGCGTCAGCGTCGACGACCCAGCGTTCGGTTGCACCACCACGGGCTGCGATCCTTGCGGCATTCCCGGATCGACGGCGACGTGCGACGCGGGCTCTTGTGCCTTCGCCGGCTGCGCCCCGGGGTTTGCCGATTGCAACGGGGACCTGAGCGACTTCTGCGAAACCAACATCGACACGGATCCCGCGCAATGCGGCGCGTGTGGCAACCCGTGTTCCGTCGCCAACGCCACGGCGGGTTGCGCCGGCGGCGTTTGCACCGTGGGCGCCTGCACCGGTGGTTTCCAAGACTGCGACGGCGACGCGCTCAACGGCTGCGAAGCCAATACCAACCTCGACCACAAGTCCTGCGGCGATTGCTCGACGGTGTGCATGGGCCAGTTCGGCTCGAGCCCGCGGTGCCGCGCCGGCACGTGCGGTCAGGACCTGTGCCCAATCGGCCTGGCGGACTGCAACGACGACAGCGCCGACGCCTGCGAAGCCAACCTCGGCAACGACCCGATGAACTGCGGGTTCTGCGGCAACGTCTGCAACCTCCCGAACACCACCTCGAGCTGCAACGGTGGGATCTGCCGAGTCGACACCTGTCAGCCGGGATTCGAGGACTGCGATCTCAACCCGGCAAACGGCTGCGAGCACGAAACCGCGACCGCCGACAACGCGCTGCACTGCGGTGGCTGTGGGCGTGCGTGCGTCACCGCCGGCACGAGCTCGACCCGGTGCGAAAACGGACTTTGCGACGCCATCTGCAACGCTGGCGGCGGCGATTGCATGTCGCCGGCGGCCCCGACTCCGGATGACGGCTGCGAAACGGACACCGGCAACGACGACAACAACTGCGGCGCCTGTGGCAACGTCTGCATGAGCCCGACCGGCAACACCGGCTGCGTCGGCAGCATGTGCGTCATCACGAACTGCCCTGCGGGCACGAGCGACTGCGACGGCGACGTGATGAACGGCTGCGAAACGGACATCACCTCGGACGTCGACCACTGCGGCGTCTGCGACCGCGCCTGCAGCTCGGACAACGTGCTTCAGAGACAGTGCTCGAACGGCAGCTGCACGTCGGCGTGCAACACCGGCTTCGGAAACTGCAACAGGCCGGCCTCCCCCGCTCCGGACGACGGCTGCGAAGCCGACGTCAGCGCGGACGTGAACAACTGCGGCGCGTGCAACCGCCCCTGCGCCACCGACAACGTCTTGTCGCTCGCGTGCGAGAACAGCCGCTGCACCTCGTCGTGTCAGCTCGGATTCGCCAACTGCCTCGAGCCGGGTCCGCCGCTACCGGACGACGGCTGTGAGAACGTGTTCACCACCACGAGCCTCACCTGCGGCTCCTGCGACAACGATTGCACTCGCCAAGGCGCAGGAGGCAGCGGCCTCAAGTGCGATCCGACGACGCTCTTCTGCGGCTGCGCGGGCAACAGCGGTCGCTGCGGCACCGGGGCCACTTGCGACGGCAACAACCAGTGCGTGTGCGGTGGAACGACGTGCCAGCCGGGCGAAGGATGCTCCGCTGGCGCGTGCTCGTGCAACATGGCCACCGCCTGCTCCGCCGGCGAGATTTGTTGCCAGACTCCAGCTGGCTGCATCGACGTCACGAGCGACCCGACGAGCTGCGGCGCCTGCGGCCGTCAGTGCCCGGCCGGGTTCGACTGCGTCGCGAGCGAATGCGCATGCAACGGCGACCCGAGCTGCGACGCCGGCGGTGGCGGCAGCTGTGCCGCGGGCCTCTGCTCCTGCGGCGTCACCACCTGCGGCCCGGGCCAACGCTGCCTCCCCGGCGGCGTCTGCGGCTGACGCGCCGCGGTCCTTCTCCCCGCGGTCCGAGCTCTCGCTCGAGCTAGGCGGCGCAGCCGCGCATGCTCGTCGACCACACCGTGGTGCGGTTGCGTCCGGAGCGTTTCGACACGTAGAGCGCCTCGTCCGCCGCTTTGAACGACGTCTCCCAGTCGCGCCCGGCCCCCGGCACGGTGGCCACTCCGATCGAGCACGTGACCTTGAGCGCATGAGATTCGGGACGGAACGTCGTGGCTTCGAGCTCGGTTCGAATGCGCTCGGCGAGGAGGATAGCCCCTTGGTCGTCGGTTTCCTCGCACACGACGACGAACTCCTCACCACCAAATCGACCGACCACGTCGGTATCCCGCTTGTTGCGCTTGAGGATCTTCCCTAGCCCGCGAATGACCACGTCGCCGACGTCGTGGCCGTAGGTGTCGTTGACCTTCTTGAAGTGATCGATGTCGCAGATCAAGAGGCTGAGCGGCTTCTCGAAACGCTCGGCGCTGCGAAGCTTCTGCATGCCAATCTGCATCAAGGCGCGCTTGTTGAGCAGGCTCGTGAGACCATCGGTAGTCGCGAGCTCCTCGAGCCGCTTGAGCATTCGAGCGTTCGCGAGGGAAACGGCCATGTGGCTGGCCAGCACCTCGAGGGTGGGCCGTACCGCTTCGCCGAACGCCGAGCGCCGCTCGGAGCCCAGAACCAGGGTGCCGAGCGCCTTGTCGTGTACGAGCAGTGGCAAGACCAACAGCGACGGCATTGGCGGCGGCGAAAGCCGACGAGTGAACACGACCTGTCGCTCGGAATCGTAGTCGCCGCGGTAGGGCAACGGGTGCCGGTTCGCCACCACCATCGAGACCAGCCCCGAATTGTGACGGAAGCGCTGGCCGACGATCGCGTCGGCCCCAGTACCGCTGGCAGCACAAATCTCGTGCTCTCCCGTCGTTCGATCGAACAAGGTCACCACCGCGAAGTCGAATGACGCGAACTCTCGCGCGCTACTGACGCCAGCTTCGATGACTTGAGCTTCCGTCGTGGCGGCGGCGAGCACGTCGGCTGCACGGTAGAGCTTGCCCTGCTCGATCTTGGCTCGTTCGAGCTGGACGAACACCCGTTCGTTCTGGATGGCGCGGTGAATGAACCGCGTGGCCTCGGCGAGTAGCGCCTCTTCGTTCTCTCCAAAGGGCTCGCCGTCACGGTCCACGACGAGCAGCCCGTGCGAGTGCCCGCTCTCGGTCAACGGCGCCACGCAGACGGCGGTCACCTTGGGAGAGCCAGCGTAGTAGGGCACGTGTCGACTCGCCGCTCGCCCGGAAACGCTGACGGTTTCCCCGCGCGTGAGCGCGGCGGCAAAGATGCCGTCTTGTGCCCGGTAGGGGCCGGGGTCCACCGCATCCTCGTCGGTCGAAATTTCCTCGATGCGCATCCGACCCGAAGCGTCCATCAGCCGGAGCAACACGGCGGTTCTCAGCCCGAGACTCCGACGCAACAGGTCGAGCGCGAATTGGATCGCCTGGTGGATCTCCTCGACGCCCGATTGAAGCACTCGCTCTTCGGCGTCTCTGAGGGACGGTCTGGCTCGCGACTCGACCGCGGAGCTCGGCGCGCCGAGCAATCGGTAGGAGCGCGCAGCGTCCTTCATTTTCTGAATCTCGCCTTCGATGCGCGACTTCGACAGCCGCCGGACGCGCGAGATCTCCGCCCGGAAGACGATCATGTTGAGCACCGCGAACATCGCCAGCATCACCGCTC
The DNA here is from genome assembly GCA_029261965.1 of Polyangiaceae bacterium. Classification (GTDB taxonomy): domain Bacteria; phylum Myxococcota_A; class Polyangia; order Polyangiales; family Polyangiaceae; genus JAJDAH01. Next base: position 2,505 of record JAJDAH010000464.1, on the reverse strand, counting down.
GGGGCCAAAGATCGCCGGGGGCTCGGCCGAACGCGAAGTGACCAATCGCGGTGCTCATCCCGATGGCGAACACGACGGTGCCGATGGCGGCGGCCGGCCGCGCAAACGCGGCGGCGAACATCATGACCAGATAGATGACCGCGTAATACGGACCGTCGATTCGGCCCGGGGTGTTGAGCACCACCGCGTACGCGCCAACGACGAGATGGCAGAACAACTCGAGATCCAACCGGGCAATCTCGACGGGGTTGAGTCGCCGAAGCCGTCGCACCAGGCGGTGCACCAGGGTCGCCCCGAGCAGCGCAAAAACGCCATACGCATAGGCGTCCATCTCGCCGCGCCGCGCCCACCAGACGACGTAAGCCCCGCCGAGCGCGCTCAGAGCGAACCCGGTGGTCCGAAAGAGGAATTGCTGGGCGCCGACAGCGGCACGGACGAGCGGGTCCATTCGAAGGCGGCCGTACCAAACGGCCCGGAAAGCGGCCCACTTTTGGGGCCCGAGCAGCCGATCGATGTAGGCCCATCTACTACACGACGCTCGGCGCGCGTCGCCTCTCACCCAGCGCTCGCCGCGTATCGAAGTTGGGAGTCGCGCCCGAGATGTGGGACACCGATCCGTGGTGAAGCCCGGGCTGAGGCTCCAGATCCTGCTGCTACTCGGAGGGCTCCTGCTGCTCGCCTTCGTGCCGCTTTTCTTCGCGGTCGCCACCTACGCGAGCATCACGCTGCAGAAGGTGCGCGACGAATCGGCTCGATCCCTCGGCCGAACCGTCGTCGGGCTCGTCGCCGAGGCCAGGGCGCAAAGGTCGCCATCACAGCTCGCCACGCTTCTGCACGCCGAAGTCGGCGCCAACGGCGTCGAGGCCATCGGCATTTATGGAAGAAAGGGGGAAGCCCTCACCCGCGTCGGCGAGCCTTCAGCAGTCGACGCTCTCGGCACCACGGTCGACCCCACTCGGGAGTCGAGCACGGAAGTGAAAGCGACTCACGGCCGGGCTCTCGTCATGGTCGTACCCGACCCGCGCGGCGCCGTCGCCGTGCTCATGCGAACCGACGACGAATCCGCTCGAGTCACGCCGTTGGTGCGCTTCCTCGGGCTCTACACGGGACTCGTCGCTTTGGCGCTCCTGGTCTTCGCCTACTACGCGCTCACCCGCCTCATCGTGCGCCCCCTCGTCGATCTGTCGACCGCCGCCCAGCGGGTCGCCGGTGGCGCTCGCCGCCTCGACGTACCTCGCGGCGGCGCTCGGGAAATCACCGAGCTCGCGACCAGCCTCAGGAGAATGACCGACAGCTTGATGGAGAACGAGGAGTCGCTCCGCGCGAAGATCGACGAAGTCGAGCAAAGCGCCTTCCACCTCACCCAAGCTCAGGACCGGTTGGTTCGCTCCGAGAGGCTCGCTTCGGTCGGCCGTCTCGCCGCTGGGTTGGCGCATGAAATCGGCAATCCACTGGCCGCGCTCATCGGCATGCAAGATCTGCTGATTGCTGGCGGACTCGAAGAAGCCGAGCAGCGCGACTTCGTCGAGCGCATGCGGAAAGAAACCGATCGCATCAACCGCATCCTGCGGGACCTGCTTCAGTTCGCTCGGCCGGCGGCGGGTGGCAAAAGCCCAGTCAGCGTCGAGCCCGGCAACGTCGAGTCGGCCATTTACGACACGATCACCCTGGTCCGCCCGCAGAGCTCGATGAAGGAAGTCGAGCTCGAAGTCGACGTGTTTCCAGACCTGCCAGCAGTTTCGCTCTCGAAAGAACACCTCGTGCAAGTCGTGCTCAATCTGGTCTTGAACGCCGGCGACGCGGTCGGCCCGGGCGGACGAGTCGCGGTTCGGGCTAAACGCCTCGACGTTGCCGACGGCGAAACAGACCGCATCCGTGTGGAGGTCGAAGACGACGGCCCCGGCGTCTCCGACGACGTGCGGGATCGACTGTTCGAGCCCTTTGTCACGACCAAAGAAGTCGGCAAAGGCACCGGCCTCGGTCTTGCCGTGTGCCGCGGTTTGGTCGAAGCGGCGGGCGGCTCCATCGGGCTCGACCCGGCCTACGACGGGGGCGCGCGATTCGTCGTCGACTTGCCCGCGGGAAGCTGATCTACAGCGCGGTGCGTCGAGAACATCGCGCACCTTATCCACACCTGTGCGCTATTCGGAGGCACACATCCTCCCACTTCTTGTCAAGTGGGAATGCAAAGCCTCAATAGAGATGCTGGGCCAGCATCGAGAGCTGTGCCGGCACGTCGCCTCACCAGGTTGTCCACAGCCTCACTTCTTCTTTTTCGTCTTCAGCCACGGGCTCGGCATCGGTGCGATCGGATCGGCCAGATCGCGTCTCATGAGCAAAACGAACGGTCCCCACTTCTCGACGGGGATGAAGTTGTCCTGAAGAAACTCGTTCACTTCTGGCCAGTCGGCGAAGGGGTCGCCGCCCATGCCGCGGTAGTAACTCGACCACATGATGAGACCGGGTGTGTTCTCCGCGAGGTCTTTGGCGAATAGCTCCGCAGCA